>NZ_JAVACL010000051.1:0-52537 GCF_032658145.1 Streptomyces sp. MK7 | reverse complement strand
ACGGCGGCGCTCCGCGCCGCCCCGCTCATGATGCAATTCCTCGGGCCTGAAGACCCGGGGTTCCTTGCAAGAGAGGCTGAAGTCGGGGGTTTTGGTGAGGAGTTGGAGTTGGTCTTCGTTCGGGTGGGGGGCGGGTTCGGTCGTGGGGATCTGCGGTGGTGGATGGGGGACTGCGTCCGCGGCCTGCAGGCGCCGGTGGGCCGCGAGAACGGCTGGCGATTGGCCGAGTATGCCGGACATCGTGACCCTGCTGGGCTGTGGCACCTGCTCGGCGGTGCTCGCTGGGAGGTCGAGGCCGGATCGGTGGCCAGCCGGCCCCATCCTGGCTACATGACGCGACCGCAGCGGCCTGGCAGATCCTTGGCCGCGGCGAGCTGGATGGCCAGGGCTCCGGTGGCCCCGCCTCCGTTGGTGATCAGGAGCCGCTGTTCTCGGCTGAGGTCCAGCTCCTCCAGGGCCTGCAACGCGGTGAGTCCGTTGACCGGCAGTGCCGCCGCGTGCACGGCGTCAAGATCGGGTGGGCACGCTGCCGTGTGATCCGCGTTGATCAGAACGCGTTCGGGCCAGAAGCCGCTTCCCCCGCGCAGCGGGGCTTCGTGTGCGAGTACCCGGTCGTCTGCGGCAAACCCGGTGACACCCGCGCCGACGGCGAGCACCTTGCCCGCGCCCTCCACTCCCAGCGCTGCCGGGGGGCGCAGCCCCACGTCCCAGCCGGCGCCGTTGAGCAGTCGGTCCCACGGGCCGACCCCGGCCGCCTCAACCGCCACCAGGATCTGACCGGGCCCGGGCGATGACGGTTCGGACAACTCCAGCAGGGCGGCTTCCCTTCTCGGCCCCGGACACTCCGCACGCCTTCACAGCAGATCTTCGGCCTCTCACTCAGTCCGGCCGACCGGGAGGTACGGGCCGGGAACCCAAAGCAGGCAGCAGTATCAACCGCGGCACTCCTGATTGAGGTCGCTCGTGGTCTCAGCCGCATCGGTGTCGAGCGTATGCAGCTGGTGGCCCGGTCATGCGGTCAATTTGAAGAGCGACTGACTGGGCCAACCGTGGGATGGAGACGCTTCAAAAAGGCGCAAGGAGTCCGCGGGCCGTGCAGCCAACCAACTGTGGGCGCCGCGCGGCTGCTGTCGTGGCGCCCCGAGCCGCCGGCATGGTGCCGGCGGGACACGGCCAGGGCGATGGAGCACGGCCCATGCGTTCCGGCCCGTTGTATCCGGACGGCGCAATTCACTCGGGGGCGCGGCTTTCCGCCCAGGGAAGAGCATCGGGTCTCATGCGCGTCGGATGACCAGCACGGCCACGTCGTCGAGGTGGTCCACCGCGGCCACCGCGCCGAGGATTCGGTCTGCGGTCGCCTCGACGTCGAGCCGGTCCTGGAGGGCTCGACCGGCCAGCGCTCCCGCTCGCTCCAGTCCGGCTTCCAGGGTCAGGCCCGGCCCTTCGACCACACCATCGGTGACCATGACCAGCGCGGTGCCCTCTTCCAAGGTGAAGGTCTCCTCGGGGTACTCGCTGTCGGGCACGATTCCCAGGACCGGCCCGCCGGGAAGTGCGCGGATGGTGTGGCTGCCGTCGTCGCGTGCGTGGAGCAGCGGCACATGGCCTGCGCTGGTGCCGATGACCTGTCCGTCCTGCGGATCGACGTGCAGCATGATGCAACTTGCGAAGCGTGGCACGTCCATCGCGACGAGCAACTCGTTGGTACGCGCCAGCACCGTTCCCGGCTCAGGCTCGTGGGCGGCGATCGCGCGCATGGACGAGCGCACCTGGCCCATGAAAACCGCGGCATCCACGTCGTGCCCTTGAGCGTCGCCGATTTCCAGTGCGACCGCACCGTCGGGCAGGAAGAACGCGTCGTACCAGTCTCCGCCGACGTCCAGCCCGTCCCGGCTGGGCTGATAGCGGGCGGCGATCTGCAGGCCTGGGAGGTGCTCCGGCAGCGTCGGGAGCATGCTCTGCTGGACCGCCGTGGACAGCTCGACGTGGGCTTGTTGCAACCTGATGCGCCTCAGCGCCTGGCCTGCCAATTCGGCCAGAGCCGTCGTGAAGGCGAGCTTCTCGGAGGACGGGGGGTGCTCACTGTCGTACGTCACCACCCAGGCCCCGAGCGGCTGGTCGTCCGGCGGGCTGAGGGGGGTGATCGACAAGGCGGTGCCGGGGACGGGGCGCGGCACGGACAGACTGTCATCATGCATCCAACGGCGGACGAACTCCTCGTGGTTGGGGAAGAACTGCGCCTGACCGGTACGGATCACGCAGGGCAACGGCCGGTCCTCGTCCAGCGACAGGCCGTGCAGAGCACCAGCCTCCCACAAGGGAATCCCGGCATCCGAGGAGACCCGCAAGCGCCCGTCGTCGACGACGGCGAAGAGCGCGCCGCAACCTCCGACGGCCGCGGCGAGCCGGGCCAGGACAACCTGCTGCAGTTCCTGCTCGGTGGCGGCGGTGAACAGGGCGGAGGAGAACGCGGTGATCCCGTCGGCGCGCTGCCGTTCCGCGCTCACCTCGGCCAGCATCTTCTGGCGGTGTGCCTCCGACTGGGTGTCGTCGCGGACCACCGCGAAGACCCGTTCGGGGCCGCCGTATCCCAACTGGACCCGGCGGGTCTGGCCCGCGAGGACACGCCGGTCGCCGTCCTCGGTGAGGAACCGCGCCCTGATCCACGGGGACTGGGCGGCGGACGGGCGCACAAGCCGCTGCACGTCGCTTCGGTCATCAGGGTGCACTCGACTGATCATCTCGGACAGGGGCACCGACGGCTGCGGGAAGAGCGTGGCCAGGGCGGGTGCGCCCCCCAGCGACTCCAGCTGGTGCTCATCGGGGGAACACATCCACAGGCCCAGGCCGGCGTCCTTCGCCGCAAGCTGGAACGGGATCAGCAGACCACCGAGGTCGTGTTCCGCGTCCAACGAATGCAGCCACACGAGCCGCTCGCCACTCGCGTGATCCGTCACCGGCCGCGCCTCGAGGAGGCAGGCCGCGGATGCGGTGCCCGTGCCGGGAAACTCCAGCACACGCATCGCAACCATCTTCGTCGTGGCCCCGTGCACCAGCAGGCTCTCAGCCGAGATGCGCTGATCCTCGGAGAGCAGATCAACGAAGCCATGGCCCACGGACTGTTCCCGCGGCCTGCCCAGTGCCGCGGCCATCGCGGCGTTGAGCGAGCAGATGACACCGTCCGGGGTCAAAAAAGCCGACGGTGTAGCCCTCTGAAGAAGTTCGTCCGAGGTGTCCACGTGCCGCTCCCTGACCATCGTCGAGCGATATATCCCTATTGTTCTTCAATAACAGTATCCGCCGCAGGGCAGGTCGTTCCCCCTGTCGCTCATGACGAGGACATTCCCACTGCCGACCCGGTCGAGGGCAAGGTGTGGTCAGCCGGGAGCAGGGTCCCAGCCGGTGCAAGCCGACAAGAAGGCGGCGCAGTCGGTCACGGCGGCGGGTCTCCCGGAACGTCTCGTACGACGCCAGGGGCACGCCGGCCCGGACGATCACCGCAAGCGTCGCGACCACAAGGAGCAGGGCGCCGACCCGGTTCGGGCTCACTGTGCCGATCCGCGCGGCGATCGACGCGCGTCGACGAGCGCCGGTGGCGACCTGCTCAGGATCGGGCGGGCCCCGGCGTGACGGTCAGCAGAACCAGCCGTCCTGGACCCAGACGTGGCGGTTGATGTCGCCGTAGGCCCAGCCGCTTTGCTTGCTCTCGACCAGAAAGGTCTGGCCGTGGTAAAGCGTGCCCATCCATGCACCCTCGGTTACTTGTCATGTACTCAACCTCCGTGCGGGGCTGTCCCGACGCCGACGCGGCCGCCGCGACAACGCCACCCTGCGGTCACCGGCCAACGACGCCGACCGCAGGACTCGGACAGCGAAGAGCCCGCAGTTGTTCAAAGCCGTGAGCCGACTGCCGACCACCAACTGGACATCAAAGGCGCTCCCCGCCTGCGCGGGCCCTCCGGCGAAGCCGTCTGCGACCTCGTCGGCCTTCCCCTGGCCACCGTGTGTACGACGACTCGCCGTAGAGCACCCGGACCGGCCATGCGCCCGATCCCACACCGGCGCGGCACTTGCCGCGTGCTGCCGGGGGCTGCGAACTGCTGCTGTGGGACAGCGCATGAGTGCGCTCCGGCGTGCAGGGGTGAGTGCTCGGGCGGAGCCGGCGGGCAACCGGACGTCATATACGGCCGGTACCGCCCGCCATCCGCATCGCCCACACCAGGCAGCCGAGCGCGCCGCCGGTGACCAGGGTCCGTGCGATGTTCCAGTGCACCCATGCCGACTCGAACCGCGCCCGAACCGTCGCCGGATCGTGGATGCGCGCCGGCGCTCCCGCGTCCGCCAGGTGGTTGTTGAGCGGCACGTTGAAGCCCATCGTGACCACAAGCGAGGCCGCGTAGAGCACGACGCCCGCAATGATCCAGGGCAGGGCGGACCGCCCCGCCCCGCCGCGGTGCAGCACCGCGGCGACCACACCGAGCACGAGGGCGCCGCCGAAGGCGAGTGCGAACCAGCCGTTGAGAATCACCACGTTCACCCGCTGCATCGTCCCGATGAACGTACGGTCGTCGGCCCGCGCCAGAGCGGGCATCACGGCGACGGAGAAGGCGAAGTACAGTCCGGCCATCAGACCGGTGGTGAGCGTGGCGGCAAGCAGCACCAGGCTGCGCAGGTCGCCGGTCACGGCAACTCCTCGGGTCGGGCGGCCGGCGCGAAGCGGGGCGGGCGCGAGCGGTGCCGGCGGCGCGGATAGCGCGGGTGGCGTGTTCTGCGTCATGACTTAAGTGAATCCGCGCGGCACATCGCCCGGCCATCGCCGAGAAGCTCATCCCCATACGCAGGCGTCCACACCTACTCTGTGGCCGTGACTCCACCCACGCGTAGACGCGCGGGCTTCCTGTGTCGATGGCTGGGCTACGTCGCAGAGGACCAGCCCGGCCCTGTCGAGGACGTTCGTCGCGCCGACGTGGTCCGCGTTCGCCGTGAACCCGCACGCCGTGCATGCGAACTTCGCTTGCGTTCCGCGGTTCTCCTTCGCGGCATGCCCGCACTCGGGGCATGCACGGGAGGTGTTGCGCGCGTCCACCGGGACCACGAGGCGACCGGCACTCTCAGCCTTGTTCGCCAGGATTGCGAGGAACTGCGCCCAACCCGCGTACAGGACGCTGCGGTTGAGACCGGCCTTCGCGGCAGCACCGTTCGGCAGGAAGCCGCCGGGCTGCTCGGGGTCGGGCTTGGGGGCGGGGCTCTTGGTCATGCCCGCCGTGTTGAGCCGCTCGTGCGCGATCACGTCGTGGTCACGGACCAGCGTGCGGGCGGTCTTGTGGTGGAAGTCGGCGCTCTGCCGCCGAATCCTGGCCTGCAGCGTGGCGACCTGTCGGGCCGCCGCGCGGTGGCGCTTGGTCGGCTGCCGGGTCCGCTTGGGGAACCTCGCAAGGTGCCGCTGAGCCTCGGCCAGTTCCCCGGCCACCGCGTCGAGGAAGCGGGGGTCGGCGACGTGCTCGCCGTCGGAGGTGGTGGAGTCCCAGCGGCAGCCGTCGCCGTCCTTCGGGAAGGCGACGGTGTCAAAGTGGCCGACGCCCTTGAAGCGCGAGTACCCGGGCTTCTCACCCGCCTTGACCCGGAGGAAGAACGCAGCGAACGCCTTGTCCAGGCGCCGCAAGGTGGCCTGCTGGGAGGAGAACGATCAGCGGCCCTGCCGCTCGGGGTCGAAGGTCCGGATCGCCTTGAGCTGGGCGGACTGGTCGCCGTAGCGGATCGTGGTCTTCGAGGCGTGTCGGTGGGCGTCACGGCGCTCTTGCAGGGCGCCGTTGTACAGCGAACAGTGGTCCGCCGGCATCTCGCGCAGCGCGGCCGTCTGACGGGCTGTGGGGCGCGGGAGGAACTTGTACGCGCGGATCACGAGCTGTCCTCCTCCTCCTCCTCCTTCCGCGGGCGTTCCCACTGGGTGTCGATGTACTTCTCGACCGTCGCCGCCGACACGGCACCGACCGATGCCGCGAAGTACGACGACGACCACAAGGTCGGCATCCGCGACTTCAGGTGCGGGAACTCCTCGCGCAGGACGCGGGAGGTGAAGCCCTTGAACTGGTTGGCCACGTACGAGGCCGACGACTTCGGGTCGTGCTTCACGAAGAGGTGGACGTGGTCGGGCATCACCTCAAGGGCGATGATCTCCCAGCCGCGCTCGTCGGCCTTCTGCCGGATCAGTTCCTCCAGTCGTTCCGCGACCCGGCCACCGAGGACCGGACGGCGATACTTCGGGCACCACACGATGTGGAGTCCGAGGTCGTGCACGCCGCTGGAGAATCGGCGAACCTTCCTGGTCACGGCCATGCGGTCACTCTACACACGCCGCAGGTCTAATGCGGCAGAAAGGCGGCACAGGTGAACAGTGCAGATCCGTGCACCCAGTTGAGATCAGAGCAGCCCAAAAAAGCCATTCCCCACCCCGCTCAAGCGGGGCGTCCCCTGGCTAGGTCCTGATGGACGCACTGGCCACCCTCCTCGACGGGCCGCGGGCGCGCGGCGCGTTCCTGCTGCGGTCGGTCCTCACCCCGCCCTGGTCGGTCAGGATCGCCGACCTGGCACCGCTCACCCTGATCCACATGGCCAGGGGCGACGCCTGGATCAGGACCGACGACGGACAGGCGCGGCCGCTGCACTGTGGCGACATCGCGGTGATCCGCGGACCGGAGCCGTACGTCGTCGCCGGCGACCGGCGGACCGAGCCGCAGATCGTCATCCGGCCCGGCCAGGTCTCCACCGACACCGACGGCAACGAACTGTGCGAGCAGATGAGCCTGGGAGTGCGGACCTGGGGTGACGGGCCCGACGGGGCGGACGGCGCCGGGAACAGCGCAGCGAAGCAGACCCCGCTGTCCGCGGTGATGATCAGCGGCACCTACCAGATGCGCGGCGAGATCAGCAGCCGGCTGCTGTCCGCTCTGCCGCAGGTGCTGGTGCTGGCGCAGGACGCCTGGTCCAGCCCGCTGCCCGCGCTGCTGAGCGAGGAGATCGTCCGGGACGAGCCCGGCCAGGAGGTGGTGCTCGACCGGCTGCTCGACCTGCTGCTGATCGCGGTGCTGCGGACCTGGTTCGCCCGGCCCGAGGGCGGAGCCCCCGCCTGGTACGCCGCCCAGAGCGACCCGGTCGTCGGGCCGGCGCTGCGACTGCTGCACGACGACCCCGCCCACCCCTGGACCGTCGCGGACCTGGCCGCCAGAACCGGCGTGTCCCGGGCCGCCCTCGGCCGCCGCTTCACCGACCTGGTCGGCGAGCCGCCGATGGCGTATCTGACCGGTTGGCGGCTGGCACTGGCCGCCGACCTGCTGCGCGAGCCGGACGCCACCATCGCCTCCGTCGCCCGCAGGGTCGGCTACGGCAGCCCCTTCGCGCTCAGCGCGGCCTTCAAACGGGTCCGCGGGCTCAGCCCGCAGCAGCACCGGGAGCGCACCGCGGCAGCCGCCCCCTACTAAAGGCAGCCGGTCGACCGGAAGATGACTGCAAGCGCATGTGGAGGGAATCCCGGGGGTGTCCCTTCGGCCTGCGAGACCGCAATTCGGCCTGTGGCCGGACCGCCCTTTGCGCAGGACGGTCCGGCCACAGCCCTGGCACCGGGCGGGGCGGGGACGCAGTTGGTCGGCGACGGCTCAGGGGAGGATGGAGTCGACGTAGCCGCCGTCGACGCGCAGGGCGCCGCCGGTGGTGGCGGAGGCGAGGGGCGAGGCGAGATAGACGACCATGTTGGCGATCTCCTCGGGCTCGATGAGGCGCTGCAGCAGGGACTGGGGACGGTGCTTGACCATGAACTCGTGCTGCGCCTGGTCCCAGGGCAGCTCGTTGCCGACGAGTTCGCGGACGAACTCCTCGACTCCGCCGGTGTGGGTCGGCCCGGCGATGACGGAGTTGACGGTGACGCCGGTGCCGGCGGCGTCCTTGGCGAACCCGCGGCTGACGGCGAGCAGCGAGGTCTTCGTCATGCCGTAGTGGATCATTTCGGCGGGGATGACCACCGCCGAGTCGCTGGCGAGGTTGAGGATCCGTCCCCAGCCGCGTTCCTTCATGCCTGGCAGGTATGCGCGGATGAGCCGGATCGCGGACAGGACGTTGACCTCGAAGTAGCGGCGCCACTCGGCGTCGTCGATCCCCAGTGCAGCGGCGGTGCCGAAGATGCCGAGGTTGTTGACGAGGACGTCAACCGTGGGCACGGCCTTCAGCACGGCGGCGCTGCCCTGCTCGGTTGCCAGGTCGCCCACGGCGCCGGTGACGTCGTCGCTGCCGGAGCCGGCACGCACGGTACGGACGCCGCCCGCGACGCGCTCTTCGCCGCGCCCGTTGACGACGACGCTGGCTCCCGCGCGGGCGAGGCCGGTGGCGATGGCGAGGCCGATGCCCTGGGTGGAGCCGGTGACCAGAGCGGTGCGGCCGGAGAGATCGATCTGCATGATGGGTTCTTCTCGTCGAGGCGGTGGCGCTGCTACGGCGTACCTGGTGCCGCCCGTCAGGTCGGGGGTGACGGACTTGGGGATCACGATGTTCCCAGCCCGCAGGTGCCGGCACAGCATGACCTGCGCCGGGGTTAGGCCATGTGCCTCAGCGATGTCCCACGTTCGCCCCGTTGCCGAGGGCTGCGCCCCTGAGCCAGAGCCTCCAGGCCTCGGTGGCGACACCGTGCTCTGCGGGCCGGTATGCGTCCAGCTGATGCAACGCAACGAGCGAAGCGGCGGGCTGCAGTTTGGTGTCGTGGTGCCTTGCGCTGACAGGACGCATGGCCGGGGCGGCCCCCACGTTCCCGCGCCCTGGGCAAGGGCCGCCCCCCGTCTCCTGTCTCGTCTTGTCCCCAGCTGGCTGGAGAGCGCCGCCGGGTACGCCACTCGAACGGGCGGTGCGGTCGGACGTCGAGCAGTCCGCCACCCCACGACCTCTCATGCGGGATCCGCATGAATCATGAGTTTCTGCTGGTAAGTTGTCACCATGCGCACGAGTCTGGATGAGCGGGTACGGTCCTCCGTGGCCGCGCTCCTGCACGCGACCGGCGAGTCGCAGACCGACCTCGCCGCGGCCCTGGGAGTGGGCCAATCCCAGGTGAGCCGCCGGCAGTCCGGCACAGCCGCATGGACCCTGGCCGACTGCGACGCGGTCGCCGCACACTACGGCATCGACGTCCTCGAACTCCTGGCGGGACCCACCCGGGCCTTTGAGGCGCTGCCCGCTGAACGCCGTCGCGGCCATGCCCGCCACGTCAGCACCGCACGCGCTGCGGCCGCAGGGGACGGGGGAGCTCGATGACGAACTTCGACGCGATCGACGCTCTGCTCGCCGGGGCCAGGAAGGAGGTCCCGCTGCCGCCCGCCGAGGAGCGGCGCGCCCTGCGCGAGGGCCTGAGCCTTTCACGCGCCCAGCTCGCGCAGGCCTTGAACGTCAGCCCGTCCACGGTCGGGGGCTGGGAGTCCGGACGGGACCCGAGCGGTGAAGTACGGGAGAAGTACGCGTACTTCCTCGAAGGAGCCCGGGCCAAAATGGCTGCCGCCGCGGCCGAGGAGGCCCCGGCCGAGGAGGCCCCGGACGAGGAGGGCGTGGACGAGGAGGCCCCGGCCGAGGAGGGCGTGGACAACACCCCGGCCGGGACCGTCAGCGTCGAGCAGGAGCCAGGTCCGGCAGACGGTGACGACGTTGAGGCCCTGTCCGCGCCCCAGCCCTGTGTGCTGTGCGGGCAGCCCGCCTCCCACCAGGTCGCCGGATTCCCGCAGCACCTGGACCCCGCCGACTGCGGCACGGCCGAGCGCACACACGCGCGCGAGCCCGCACGGCCGCAGAAGCCCGCTCCGCACAGGGAGCCCCGCCGGCCGGCGCCCGCCGGGAGGCAGGACCAGGCGGCGCGCGGGCTCAGGGTCGTACCCGCCGGCCGCCGCCTGAAGACCGCCGACACCCCGGACCTGATCGGCTCCGCCGTCACCGCCGCCCTCGCCGCCCACTGCGGCGACATCGAAGCGGCGACCGCAGCACTGGTGAAGCGGGCCATCCCGGACGCGATGGCGCTGCTGGACGAGACCCGCAAGGGCGGCCGGTACGACATCGTCGCCCACCCCTGGCTGCCCGACATCCTGCGCAAGCAGACCGCGCGCGGCGCCGACCGGATCTGGGAGGCCCGGCCCAAGTGGTCGCGCTGCGAACTGCCGCCCGGCGAGCACGAGGTGACCGCGCTCGACGTCAACGGCGCATACCTGTCCGCACTCAAGACCCACCTCCCGATCGGCCAGCTGGAACACTCCGCCGGCGACCACCACGACCGCCGGCGCGCCGGCGTCCATCTGATCACCCCGCCCGACTGGGAACACGACGCCTACCTGCCCAACCCGATCGGCAGCCGTGACGAGCCCGGCCCGCTGTGGGTGACCGAGCCGACCCTGCGCCTGCTGCTGCGCCTGGCGGGCCCGAAGCACGCCCTGTGCGACCCCCCGCAGATCCACGAGTCCTGGACGTCAGGGGCCACCGAGAGCCTGCTGGAGAAGTTCCGCATCGCGCTCAAGGACGCCCGGGAGCGGGCCATCACCGACAACGACGAGGTGACGCTGGAGTACGTGAAGGCGATGTACTCCAAGTTCGTCTCCACGATGGGGGAGTCGAACTACAACCGGGAGATCTACCGCACCGACTGGATGCACCTCATCCGCTCCCAGGCCTTCGTGAACCTGTGGTGGAAGGCGCACCGCGCGTACGACGAGGGCCTCATGGTCGTCCGCGCGATGGGCACCGACGAGCTGCACGTGATCGGAGACTGGCGCGCGGTCTTCCCCGAGGGACGCGGCGTCACCGAGATGAAGGTCAAGGACGTCTACACCGTCGGCACACCCGCCGCCCCGGACTAAAGTCCCCCGGTCTCGCCGGCCTCGACACCCGCCACACCCCGCCGCGCCGGCCAGCTTGAGCGACGCAGGCCGCGCCGCGCTGGTCGACAACCGTCGCCCCAAGCTGCCCGAGGCACAGGTGCCAGCGACGCGACCGGGAGCGTGGGCATCCGCCGGCTCTTTACCTGCAACGGGACCACCACAGAGGCACGTTCCGTTTCGTGCAGGCGCAACTGCCGCTGTCTTCCATAGCGCTGTCCTGGCTGATCCACCGTGGCTGTCCGCCCGAGGCCATCGCATTCGCCCCCGAACGCGGCACCGCGCCGGCCGACGAAGCCACAAGGCCCCTGGAATCCGCAGGAAGCGGCTGCCAGTCATCTGTGGTTCCTGCAGAGGTGCATCGAACTTGTCGGTTCGCCGGAGTTGCGTAAGGCGGCGGAAAACTATGTGTTGCGGCTACACGATGTGGTGTATCGGGAACTTCCGAGAGGCCGGGACGTGTGGGATCACATGGCCGAGCGCCGGGAACCATTCCTGGATGCCGCACGCAAGGAGTTGGGCGTTGCGGACCTCCCTCCCAGCGGGAGCCAGGGTTTGCGGTCGCCAGGCGCCCGCCCAACTGCAGGCCGGTGGCTTCCCGGGTGTCACGGTTCCCGATGCCAGACGGTGGGCGGCGAGGGCGTGCCGACGGGGAGATCCTGGGCACCGTACTCGCTGCACGACCTCATGGTGCTCCCGCAGCAGGCGGGCCTTGAGGGCTGGGACGCACTGGACGTAGCCGCGCACGCGGAGCTGATCGAGTGGCGGGGTGGTGGGCCGCACGTGTGCGAGAGTTGGCAGTCTGTCCCAAGTGACGTCAGCAGTAGGGTGCGCCTGAACTGTTGGCCCAGAAGGAGAGGAAGGACCAGGTTTGAGCTCCTACGCGCCCGTCAGTATTGATTTCCGCGCATTGCTGGGAGGCCCTGGTCGCGTTCCGGGTTTCGCTGCCGAACTTGCCGTCCTCATCCAGGTTTGCGCCGATGGCGTGATTTAGGTAGCACTGTGCTTGTTGGACGGCTGGCCCGGCGGAATCGCGCTGCAGGTTGGGTCGCTTCTTGGTGTAGTTGCAAACGTCGTCCGGACCGGGGCCGTCCTTGCGCATCGTTGGACCCTTCGACTTCTCTGCATGGACGACTTTGCCGGACACGGTCGGTGGAGTGTCGTGCGAGGCGCCGGCGGCCGGCCCTGCTGACAGGGCAACCGGGAATACAAGGGCCGCGGCGACGGTGTATGCACGCCGCATGCTCATCACCACCTCCATCACAGGTGCGTGCCCTTTCTTCCATGCTGCGCTGGTGCCTCGCGGGCCGCATCTGGGGGAGAACCGGGGCGCGCGGCGATCGCTGCAGGCATCCCGTCCCGCTGAGCAACAACTGCGGTCAGCTCACGGGGAAAGTCGGGGATCGTGCTCGCCGAGCACGAACTCCGCCGGCCAGCGATCGTTCAGCACCTTGGCCAACAACGGGTGAGTGGATGCGACCACCTCACAGTAGGGAACCCGCCCCTCCCTCTTGATCGGCTGGCCCTCAAGGACGACCGGTGCGCGCAGCACCTCCTCGCCCCACGGCCCGACGGCGTTGCACAGCAGGCCCTCGAAGCGGTGTCCGGGCAGGGTGCCGTCGTGGACCCGCGCTACGAACTCCTCGATCACCTGGGCCGCGAGGTAGATCCAGACCAGGAAGACCACCGTGCGGCCGTCCTCAAGCGGGATCGGGAGGCGCACCTTGAGGAAGTTGCCAACGCCGTCTGCGACCATCATCGCCCCGGTGTCGACCTGCACGCGCTTGGCCCGCTCCTCCTCGGAGAGTTCCGCGACCAGGTGGGGCAGAGTCAGCTCGAAGCCCGGGTGCTCAGGGTCCAGTTCTCCGCCGCAGGAGCACCCCGCGTCGTGGGCGTGGTGGGTGTCGAGGTCGGTCGCGGGACCGCTCGGTGTGGCGCCGTCAGCCGACAGCGGGAGCAGCAGCGCGTAGTAACGCACCGCAGTGAACGCAGTCGGCTCGGGCAGGTTCAGCGCCGCCATGGCGGCCGAGGCGGCTTCGTGGCGCTCGCCGTTGACCCGAACCTCCGTCTCCATCGCGCCCGGTCGCCCGCCGTAGAAGACTTTGACGCCGTTGAAGAACGGGGATTCCAGGTCCGCGATGAACGTGTCCGAGACGCGGTGCAGCACGTTGGCCTCCAGCAGAGCACCCTGCATCCGCCGGTTCTCGGAGGTGTCGAGGCCGAAGGCCACAGCGCCGGAGATGATCGAGCGCCAGCCGGGCACGCCGCGTTCGTGTTCGGGACCCGCCTGGTCCGCGAAGCGCTCACGCTGGTCGAGGAGTTCGAGCAGGCAGGCTCCGGCCGTCTGCACCCATGCGTCGGCCGCCTCGCGAGGATCGGCGGATATCGCCACCACGCAGTCCGTGAAGCAGGGCACGTCCGGCTGGATGCTGACATCCGGCAGCGCGACCAGGTCGTAGTGCCGACCACCCCCGTGCCGGGGCGGGGCCACCGCTACCGCCCAGCCGTGCGGACTGAGCAGCGAGTTACCCTTGAGCTCGGCACCCTCCGTCACGCCGGGCGCGAAGGCCTCAAGGCCGGCCTTCACCAGGGCGAGCAACTCGGTGTCGGGCAGGCGCTCGTCGGGCTGCTCGGCCCTGCGGGCACGGCTTCGTATCCAGGACATGCGGTGGATCCTACTTAGATGTCGATGACGAGCTGTGGGCGCTGATCGAACCGCTGTTGCCCGAGGTGGAGCGCCGGACTCGGCACCCAGGGCGCAAGCGGCATCCGGACCGGCTGGTGTTCCAGGGGATCTTGTTCGTGCTGCGCACCGGGATCTCCTGGGAACACCTTCCGCAGGATCTCGGCTTCGGCTCCGGCATGACATGGTCAGGACCTCTTGACCACCAAGCTCCACTCGACCGTGCACGGATTTGAGCCGCCGGACAGAGCGCGCTGCACGGCAGGCCCGCCATGCCGCTGAGACGGCGAGAACCCGCGCCAAGCGCTCGCTGACGCGAATGCCACATCACCGCACGGGGCTGCCGTGCCGGCAGGGCAGAATGTACGGCAAGGGTCGGACCGTACGAAAAGGGCGAGGGGCGACACGGTTCAAAGCGGAGTGATATCGGGGCAGTGCGCGGTGCAAATGTGCTGTCCCGACCGGTCTCCAGCAATCGGGAGGCTGTACTTCCGCGTCGCGGAACCCGGTATCCTTGACACACGCTCAGAGATAGGTGCGCTCGCGGTTCTGTCACATGTTCGCAGGCTGAGGAGACGGTGGTGCCGGAGAGGAATATCGAGTTCGGTACATACGGTGCCCGTGGCATCAAGGGACACGAGGCCGTCGCTCGCCGGCTCGATGCGCTCGCCGGCTTCATCGCCACGCCGATCACGGCACGTCGTGGCCTGCTCGCCCGTCTGCACTACCTCACCCGCACCGACCACGCCCGTGAGGCGGCCCGTGAGGCCGGCCTGACCGTCACCGACCGCACGCTCAAGGCGTGGCTGGACGGCAAGCGCAGTCCGTCGAAGAAGAACCTGGCGCGCATCCAGACGGCCTACCGAATGGTGCGCCGACAGAATGTCGCCCGCTATCTGCTCGCGCGCCTCAACCGTGAAGGCCGCGGCACCCGTGTCGAGTTCCACCCGCTCAATCAGTCCCAGGTCGGCCGGCCCCGCCAGCGCGTGGTCTCCTACCGCACGCTCAACGTGCGCCACTGGGACCGCATCGTCGAGGCATGGGCCAACGACGACGAAGAGGCCATGGACGACGCCTGGATCAGTGACGCGGTGGTGGACCTCGGCTCCGAGTGGGGCCAGTACGAGTACGTCACCAACGTCGGGTTCGCCGCGTAGCAGGACTGTCCCAGAGCGACGAGAGCAGCCGCGAGACAGACACGAGTTGACGGCCTTGCGAAGCGGCAACCGCGCCAACGGCCCCTTGTCGCACAGCGGTCCGACGATGCCGGGTGAGGCCGGCCTCCCGCCTGAGGAAGCCGGCCTCGTCAGGTGGGGTGGGGGTCAGGGGCAGCTGATCCGGACGTCACCCGAGTCGGTCGTGCAGGTGTCGAAGTTGGGGCCGCCGTTGGCGGTGTCGTTGCCGGAGACGTTGTCGACGGTGTCGAGGTTGTCGCTGCCGTAGTAGCCGATCAGGTTGTCGTTGCCGGGACCCCCGTTGAGGGCGTCGTTGCCGTAGCCGCCGTCGAGGCGGTCGTTGCCGTAGCCGCCGTAGACGGTGTCGTTGCCGTAGCTGGCGTTGACGGTGTCGTCGCCGCCGAGGGCGCAGATCACGTCGTTGCCGCTGGTGCCGGTGATGGTGTCGTTGCCGCTGGTGCCGACGCGGGTGCAGCCGCGGGCGTTGTTGACCGTGGTGGTCGCCGTGGCGGTGTTGTTGCCGGGGACCGGGTCGGTCTCGCTCGCGGTGACCGTGGCCCGGTCGGTGAGGGTGCCGATGGCCCGGGGTTCGGCGGCGATGGTGACCGTGGCACTGGCTCCGGGGGTGAGGGTGCCCAGGGAGCAGGCCGCGCTCGTGGCGGTGGTGGTGCAGATGCCCGAGGTGGTGGTCGCCGAGACGACCGAGGCGGCAGGACCGCTGAGCGTGTCGGACAGGGAGACGTTGGTGGCAGCGGTCGTGGTGCCGGTGTTCGTCACCCGCACGGTGTAGGTGGCCCGGTCACCGATGCTGACGGCGGTGGGGCCGCTCTTCGTCACGGAGAGGTCCACGCCGGCCGGGGGCGGCGGAGTGCTGCCCCCGCCGAGGAAGCGGGCCAGGGCGAAGTCGGTGTTCGGTCCTCCCACACCGGCGGCGACGATCTTGCCGTCGGTCTGGAGGGCCACACCGTGGGCCACGTCGTTGCCGCCGAAGTCCGCGGTCGCGACGCCCCCGGTGCCGAAGCCGCTGTCCAGGCTGCCGTCGGGGTTGTAGCGCAGGACGGCGAAGTCGCCGCCGGGCCCGTTGCTTCCGGCGATGACGATCCGGCCGTCGCCCTGCACCACCACGTCGCCGGCTCCGCCGCCACCGGGGGTGAGCACCTTGCCGTCGCCGTCGAAGCCGGTGTCCAGGGTGCCGTTGGTGTCGTAGCGGGCCAGGGCGAACCTGCCGCTGCTGCCGCCGGCCGCGATGATCTTGCCGTCGGACTGCAGCGCGAGCCCTTCCACGGACTCGTAGTCGCCGAAGTCGGTGCGCTGGATGCCGCTGCTGCCGAACCCGGCGTCGAGGCTGCCGTCGTGGTTGTAGCGGATGAGCGCGAAGTCGAAGCGGGTCGACCCGACCTCGCCGCCGACGACGATCTTTCTGTCGGGCTGCAGGACCAGGGCACGTGCGTCGCCGCCCTCCTGCAGGGACGGCCCGGCCGGATTGGTGGTCACCATGCCGTCGCCGCCGCCGAAACTCGTGTCCGGGCTGCCGTCGGCGTTGTAGCGGGCCACGGCGGCGTCGCCACCGACATAGCCGGCGGCGACGATCTTGCCGGTGCCGGGCTCCACGGCGACGTCCATGGCCTCTTCGGGCTGGCCGAAGTCGGTGAACACCCTGCCGTCGCCGTCGCCGAAACTCGTGTCCAGCGTGCCGTCGCTGTTGTACCGGGCCACCACGAACCAGCAGCAGTTCTCATACCCCCGCCAGCTGCCGCCCGCCACGACGATCTTGCCGTCGGGCTGCAGCGCCACGGCGTGGGCCTCGCTCCACTGGAGCTCTCCGGGCGGGATCATGTTGTTGATGGCGGTGGTCACCTTGCCGTCGCCGCCGCCGAAGCTGGTGTCCGGGCTGCCGTCGGCGTTGCGACGGGTCAGCGCGAAGTCGCTCTCCACCGTGGTGGTGTCGGCGGCGGAGCCGACAGCGACGGTCTTGCCGTCGGGCTGCACTGCCACGTCGTTGGCCTGATCGTCTCCGACGAAGTCGGTGAGCACCTTGCCGTCGCCGTTGAACGTGGGGTCCAGATCGCCCGGGGTCGCGGCCGCCATGCCGGGAAGGGCGAGTACGAGCGCCAGACCGGTGGCCGCCACGATCTGGGCCCGGCCCGCCCTCGACCGCCGGCTCTCCCGGAATCGGCGCAGCACCGATCGCACATGAGTTGTCAGCATGGCCGCACCTTTGCGCCGGACGCATGGCATTGCGTCCGCGCCCGGGCCGCGTTGCGCTCACTGGACGCCGGAAATGCACCCCCGAGGGTGAGGGAGAAAGGTTGGCCGCCACTGGCGGCCTGCGCACACTGGGTGTATGGGCCGGATGACCGTCGGCCAGGCGGCGGAGCGCGAAGACATGCTCGCGGAGGCCGTCGCAGATGCCGTCCAAGGCACGAGCGCGTATGCGGGGAGCGTCTTCCTCCGCTCCCGCGATCGTCGGTCCCTCGTGCTCACGGCGACGTGTGGGGTGCCGCCCTCCCTGCTGGGTGGCTGGCGCCTCATCGCGGTGAACAGTCCCATCCCGGTCGCCGTGGCATACAAGTCCGGGCGCACGGTCCACCTGGCAAACGCTGATGAGACGATGCGGAGGTACCCGCAGCTGGCGGTGGCTCTGCCGTATGCCTTCGGCTCGTGCTCGGTGCCAGTGCAGGCACATGGTGAACGCTTCGGATCGCTGGCGATCGTGTGGCCGGCGTCACCGGGCAGCGCGGGGCTGGCCAAGGCCGAGCGCCGCTGCCTGCGGAGCGTCGCCGGTCGACTGGGTAACGGTCTGGCCGCGCTCTGTGACCGCACCGGTGATCCGGTGGAATGCGACCCGGGGACGTCTCCTGTGGAGACCCCGGCCCCCTCGGCAGCAGCCCTACAGGTGGGGTTGTTCGACTGGGACCCCGGCTCCGGCACCTTCGGCGTGGACGATGCGCTCTGCGGGATCGTCGGTCTCGATCCCGATGCTTTCGACGGACGAGTCGAAACGATCAGTTCGTGCCTGCATCCCGGTGACCGAGGGGCTTTTCGGGCCTGTGCCCGCGAGGCGGGGCTCGAGGGCCGGTTCAGCGCACGTCGTGTGCGTGTACGGGAGCGGGGTCACGCCGGCGGGGAGTATCGCACGGTCGAGCTGTGGGGCCGCGCACTGCGAGCCGGCGACCCGCGCTCCGGCACGCACCTGGTCGGCGCCGTCGTGGATGCCCAGACCGGTAGTGCGGCCCTCGCAGCGGTCGAACGGCTGCGGGACGGGCTGTTCTCCCTGGCTCCGGACGGGCGGGTGACCTACGCCAACCACAGTGCCCTGCGACTGCTGGGCGTGCCCGTCGACGAGATTCTGGGCCGGTGCCTGTGGGACGTGCTGCCGTGGCTGTCCGACCCCGGCGTCGAATACCGGCACCGGTCCGCGATGATTTCGCAGACGCCGTCGTCCTTCCTGGCGAGCCGGCCGCCCGACCAGTGGCTCGCCTTCTCCCTCCACCCACGGGCGGACGGGGTGACCGGCTGGGTGGTGCCCGCCCCCAGTGCCCCATCGGCTCATGCGATGCGTGCTTCCCCGGCCACTGGAGCACCCGCTGCCCCACCGGCACGTCTGGGTGCCATGTACCACGTCCTGCAGCTGAGCAGCGCGCTGACCGAAGCAGTCACCACACGCCAGGTGTGCGAAGTCGTCTCCGACCAGCTCTTGCCGGCCTTCGGGGGCCAGCAGATGGCGATCTATGTGGTCCGCAGCGCAACGATGCACCTGCTCCACCACACCGGCCGCCACGAAGAATTCCTCGACTGGCTGGAGGGCGTTCCCCTGCACGCTCGCCTGCCGGGAACGGAGACCCTGACCTCCGGTGCTCCGCTCTTCATCGAGTCACAGCAGGACCTCGCACGGGGCTACCCGGGAATCCCCATGGGCCAGGTGAGCTCCTGGGCGTATCTGCCGCTGATCGCCTCTGGCCGCCCGGTCGGCACCTGCGTCCTCGGCTTCGACGAGATCCACCACTTCACCGAAAAGGACCGCGGCGTCCTCACCGCACTTGCCGGGGTGATCGCCCAGGCCCTGGAACGAGCACGGCTGTACGACTCGGAGTTCGCCGTCGCACACGGCCTGCAAAAGACGCTTCTGCCGCACCGGCTGCCAACCGTCCCGGGTATCCGCACCGTCGCGCGCTATCTGCCGGCTACCAGCGGCATGGACATCGGTGGCGACTGGTACGACGTCATCCGCTCCGCCACCGGGGTCTGTCTCGTCATCGGCGACGTGGAGGGCCACAGCATCGCTGCCGCGGCCACCATGGCGCAATTGCGCAGTGCCGTACGGGCTTTCGCAGCTGCGGGCCATACGCCCGGCGAGATGATGGCGGGCGTCAACCGAACCCTGATCGACCTCGACTCCGACTTGCTGGCGAGCTGCTGCTGCATCCACCTCGAGCCCCGTGGCGAGCACGCCTACGCCGTCACGGCCGGCCACCCGCCTCCGCTTCTGCGCCGCCCCGACGGCACGACCGAGGCCCTTGGCCTGGACATCGGACCGGTTCTGGGCGTGGATCACGCGAGCGCCTACGCCCATACCCGCATCGCCCTCCCGCCAGGATCCGTTCTCGCCCTCTACACCGACGGGCTGGTGGAGGAACCCGGCACAGACATCGACGTGGGGATCGACCGCCTGCGAGCATCGCTGGCCCACGCTCGTGCGGACTCACTGGACGAACTCGCCGACCGGATCCTGCACAACGCCCGCGGCTCCCCCTACCGGGCCGACGACATCGCCCTGCTGCTCACCGAGCATGGTGGCGACCAGGGCCCCCATCACCCTCAAGCCGGCTCGTGCGGGCCGTGACGACAACTCCACGGCGGTGCGGTGACTCGGCGAGTTCCCTCCGCTCACCACAGTCCAGCACCACACCCTGAAGATCAGCGATCACGTAGTCGACCAACCCGCTGGAGCGGATCAACCGCGAGGTCATGCGCACCGACATCGTCCAGGTCTTCCTCAACGACGACTCGCTCCTGCGACGGGTCACCGCAGTGCTCTTCGAACTGCACGACTCAAAGGGCCAGAAGTCGAGCCGGGCAGGAAGGCACCCTGGCTGACAGCAGCCGAGTTCCCCGAATGCGTCGCGCTGACCCACACGTTCACGTCTCCCCGCTGGAGGAAACTGGCGATGAGCGACGACTTCTACGTCTCCTGCAGTTGCATCGCCCAGTTCCACCAGCGCTTCCCCACCGAGAGCCCGATTCGCGGCACGAGCCGCGGCTGGCTCACGAAAACCGTCGGGTCAACGGCTGCGGCGATCGAATATCGGCTCGGCAACCCCGACGGCATAGCCACGCTCATTGCCGCGAGAACGCCAATCAGCGCGTGACGATGCAGAAGGGATGCCCAGCAGGGTCGGTGAGGACCCGCGCCTTGTCTCCATGCGGCTGGTGATCCGGTTTGCCCGCACCCAGCTCCAGCAGCCGGGCCTCGGCCTCGTCCAGGCTCTCCGCGACCTTGAAGCAGATGTGAAGCTGCTGGGGAACGATCTGGTCAGGCCAACTCGGAGCCGGGTAGTCCTCGACCCGCTGGAAGCCGATGAAAAGTCCGTCCTCACGGTTGAGACCGGCGAACTCGGCGTCAGACTTCGGGTGTGGTTCAAAGCCGGTGGCTGCTGATAGAACGCCGCCAGAGCCAGCGGATCAGGGCAATCAAGTGTTATCGCGACCAATTCCATCTCCAGGGGCATGAGACCTCCGAGCCGATCAGTGGACTTCCGTGCACGCCATAGAGGCGGCTGCCTACGGATGAGGAGCAATGCTCAGTACCTGTGGATCACTCCTGACGGAAGGAGGCGTACCTTCCCGATGGATCGATCGATAGGTCCTCGAGCAAGGCCGACGTTGCCGCGTCGGTCGGGAAGGCACGCCCGTGCTTACGGTAGTCACCGAGGGCGGCAGCGCGCCAAGTGGCAGTTCGTTGGTGGATGAGATTGTCCGGGAGGGCGCACGGCGGATGCTGGCCGCCGCGCTGGAGGCCGAGGTCCACCAGTACATCGCCGAGTTGGCCGATGAGCGTGATGACAAGGGGCGCCGCCTGGTGGTCCGCAACGGCTATCACCAGCCCCGGCAGGTCACCACTGCGGCTGGCGCGGTCGAGGTGAAGGCGCCGTGGGTGTACGACAAACGCCTCGACGAGGCCACGGGCGAGCGTAAGCGGTTCTCCTCCGCAATCCTGCCGCCGTGGTGCCGCAGGTCCCCGAAGATCAGCGAGGTGCTGCCGCTGCTCTACCTGCACGGCCTGTCCTCCGGCGACTTCGTTCCTGCCCTGGAGCAGTTCCTCGGCTCCACCGCCGGGCTCTCGGCGGCGACGGTCACCCGGCTGACCCAGCAGTGGCAGGCCGACCACAGTGCCTTCATGGACCGCAACCTCGCGGAGGTCGACTATGTCTACGTGTGGGCCGACGGTATCCACCTCAACGTCCGCCTGGAGGAGGCCAAGGCGTGCGTCCTGGTGCTCATCGGGGTCCGTGCCGACGGCTCCAAGGAACTGGTCGCGCTCAAGGACGGCTACCGCGAATCGGGCGAGTCGTGGGCCGACCTGCTGCGCGACTGCGCCCGCCGGGGCATGCGTGCCCCGGTCCTCGCGGTCGGAGACGGTGCCCTGCGCTTCTGGAAGGCCCTCGCGGAGGTGTTCCCTGACAGCCGTGCGCAGAGGTGCTGGGTTCACAAAACAGCCAACGTCGTCGACTCCATGCCGAAGTCCGTGCAGCCCGGCGCGAAGAAGGCCATCAAGGACATCTACAACGCTGCGGGCCGTGACCACGCGGCACGAGCGATCAAGACATTCGAGAAGCTCTACGGTGCGAAGTTCCCCAAGGCGGTCAAAAAGATTACCGATGACCAGGAGCAACTGCTGGCGTTCTACCACTTTCCGGCCGAGCGCTGGATCCACCTGCGCACCACGAACCCTATCGCGTCGACCTTCTCCACCGTCCGGCTGCGGACCAAGGTCACCCGCGGCGCCGGCTCCCGCGTTGCCGCCCTGGCATGGTCTTCAAGCTCGTCGAGTCCGCCGAGCAGCGGTGGCGGGCCGTGAACGCGCCCCACCTCGTGGCCCTCGTCCGCGCCGGAGCCCGCTTCGAGGTCGGCCGCCTTGTCGAACGCCCCGAGATCCTCGCGGCCTGATCGAAGCCGCGAGGAGCGTTCGGCCGACGCGGGACTACCGCACGCGGGATGACTGCCCGGTGCTGGCGCGCAAGGCTTGCGTGAACCACGTGAACACTGGAGCCAGGCTGGGCGGGACGGACCATCCGTTGATGACGGCGAGCAGGTGCCAGTAGCGTTCTGCGCGGGGGGTGCCGGCGATCTCCAGGCGTGTCAGCAGCCAGTGGCGCAGGTCGGCGTCGTCGGCGCGGTTGAAGGTGTGCGCGTAGCGGGCGGTGAGGGTGTCGATGATGGGTGCGGCCTCGGCGGAGGCCGGGGCGATGCCTGCATCGATCGCGCGGCCGACGCTGTTCCGGACGGTCTCGGTGAGGTCGTGGTGCAAGCCGGTGTGGTCGCCCTGGGCGCGTTCGGCCGCCTGGTATTGCGCCATGCGGCGCACGGCTGCGCGGAAGTCGGGATCCTGGGTGAGTTCGGCGAGTTCCACCCAGGCGTCGACCTGCTCGGATTCGGGGTCGTCCGGCAGTTCGGGCATGGCTGAGCGCATCATGTCGACGAAGTCGGCGTTGGCGTCGAGTCCGCCGAACGTGTCGTCGATGAAGTCGGTGATCAGGCGTCGGCGTTCGTCGTCGGAAAGCTTGGCGAGCTTGTGCATGAGATCCATCTCCTCGGGGCTGGAGCCACGTTTGGCCACGGCGCGCAGCACAGCGCGCCGCAGCCGCAGCGTGCGGATCTGCACCTCCAGGGCATCGGCGTGTGCGGCCGCGACCTCGGGCACGGAGACTTCCCGGTCCAACACCTGCCGGATGACAGCAAGGTCGAGTCCCAGGTCACGCAGGGTGCGCACCAGATCCAGACGCGTGAGCGCGCCGATGTCGTAGAGCCGGTAGCCAGCCGGGCTGCGGTCTGTCGGCGGCACGATCCCGGTGTCGGAGTAGAACCGGATGGTCTTGACCGTCAGCCCGGTCCGCCGGGCCAGGTCACCGATCCTGAAGAGCGTGTCGCCGTCCATGCCCTCACTCTCACGCCTCCCCCTACGGGAGACTCAAGCCTCCCTCTCCCCGCTGAGTCGCCATCCACAGGTATTGACAATCACTCACGGAAGAGCGAGACGGGGAGGGTGCGTTCGTTCCGCTCAACCGTAAGCACAGCAGGTCAGGGGCACACCATGCCAGCAGTTATCTGGGAGAGGACATCTGCTGGTTGAACGATGCAAGACGGAGGTCGGTTGACGGTGGTCCTGGACTCGCATCGCCGGCTGGAACTGCGACGCTTCCGTGGTCTGCCGGAGTCCGGGGCGATGAGCCTGTCGGAGATTGCCAGGGAGACAGGGCTGGACCGGAAGACGGTCCGCAAGTACCTGTCTGCACCGGGCCCGGCCACTCCGCCGCGGTGGTCACCGAACGGGTGGTCACGCGCAAGTGGCCTGTCACGTTCGTTACCGGGGAGGCCGCGAACGGTCGGCGGCGTTCCCGAACCGGTGCGCCAGACAGTCACACGTGAGAGTGGCCGAAGCGGACTTCACCCCCGCAGTGACGTACAACTGCGACAACGGGCCTCCTGGTACTCGAGTTGGCGTAGACACCCACCGAGCTACCAAGAGTCCCTGTCTCCATGTCCGACTGTCGTTGTAATCACCTGATCGAGACTCCCGTTCGACGAACACCACTCAAGAGCGAATAGGACGGGAGCCGCGTCGCGGCTGCCCCTTCGCCGTTACCCACTTCGGCGACACCAAGGGCGAACCTCCGTTGTCGGTGGCATGGACTAACGTCCGTGCTCGCCATTGACAGGAGGAGCCGTGGACACACAGACAGGCTGGTCGGGGGTCCGGGAACGTGTAATCGCGCTGGTGGAGGCACGGTATCGGACACACGGCTGGGAGCCTCCTCAGCATCCCGTCTTCGAGCCGGTCCTGACTGCCGCAGAGATCGCTGAGGTCGAGGCCCAGTACGGAGTCGAACTCCCCACGGAGTACCGCACCTTCTTGGCGGAGGTCGGCGCGGGCGGACCCGGACCTGAATTCGAGCTGACATCGTTGCGCCGGGTCGACGGGAAATGGGGCTGGGTCTGGGAAGACGGCGATCCCATTCCGCTGGACCCGAGCGAGCCCTTCCTGGAGACGGAAGAATGGGCCGACCAACAGCTGGCAACCCTTCGCGCTGCCGGGTGCGAGCCCACCACCCGCGACGAGGACGACGACTACCTCGACGACTACCGCAAGGTTTTCGGCGACGCCGCAGACCAGGTGTGGCACGAGCAGCGTGACCGGGGCGCGATCCTCATCAGCGACAACGGATGCGGGATGACCAGTTGGCTCATCATCGTCGGCCCGCACCGCGGAGAACTCCGCGACCGGAACGTTGGGACCAATCCGCCCTACATACCGTTCGTCGATGCGCACGGAAACCGCCACAACTTCCACACCTGGTATCTCGAATGGCTCGAGCGAAGCGAGAGGGAAGCCCTGGGATCCTGGGACGACGGCCCGGACCCGCAGTAGCTCTCAGGCCGGCGGCCTGCGATGTCCAGCCCATGCCGGCACCGGCAGCACCCTCCGCGCCGCCCGTCCACTTGAGGCATTGTCAAAACTCGTGGAGTGATCGGACGTCGGCAGGCGGTTGGGTTCGAGTCTCCCGTAGGGGGAGACGTCAAGGTGGGGGCATGGACGGCGAGACGCTCTACTCGATCGGTGAACTGGCCCGGCGGACCGGCCTGACGGTCAAGACCATTCGGTTCTACTCCGATCGCGGGATCGTGGCGCCGACGGACCGTAGCCCGGTTGGCTACCGCCTCTACGAGGGGTGGCTGCAGTCACCGCCCGCACCCTGAAGGCTGCGCGTCCTGGCAGGGCGGTGGCGACGAGGGCGAGGAGCCCGGCGGCCGCCACGACGGCGACGTGGAGCAGCGGAGTCACGGCCGGGGCGGCGTGGCCGGTCATGTCGATGCCCGTCGGTCCAAGTAGCCCAGCACCGCATCGGGCCGGCAGTACCCTCACGCACCGACGCCCTCGCTCAGCGCCCGCAGGGCCACCTTTCAGGAGACGCCTCTCCACCGTTTGCCGGCCATGTGGCAGCCGCTGACGTGTACGGCGACGGGCGGCGAACTGCAGTTCAGGCTGTTCTCGAGGATCCAGTCGGGTATCGGCGGCCGGGCTTGCTCACCCCGATGCCGCTCCTGTCGGCAGGGCCGTCCGCAGGCAACGCCGCACGGACGAAGCATGCAGGAGGCCGGCACAGGCCCAGCGGGAGGCGGAAACAGCCGAGCAGCGGGCCCGGCAGCGGGAAGAAGAGGACGGCCAGGCCCAGGCAGCAGTCGAGCTTGCCGAGGCCGCACTGCGGGAACTCGAGGAACGCGCCACCGAGCCGGCCCAGCAGCTCCACGCCACGGTCGAACTACGGCGCCGCAGGCGAGGCGGCCTGGACCGCGCACGTCGGCGAGCCGCACGGGCAGAGGACACTGCACGGCAGGCACGCCATGCCGCGGAGACGGCGCGGACCCGGGCCGAACGGTCGGCGAGCTATGTCGAACAGACGGAGGGTGCCGCGCACCCGGGGCGGTCGATGTGGGCCTGAGACGCCGCGGAGGGCCCGGTGTTGCAGCGGCGGAGTATCGGGTCCTCAGGGTTGATCAGTGGTGGTGATGCCATCAGTACGGCAGCGAACGTTTCGTTCCCGCTGACGCTGGCTTTCACGCCCGCGCGCATGAGAGGGGCGGTCGCGCGAGCCCGAAGCTGATCACCACTCTTGGGACTGACGGCTAGCCCGTCCCGAAGGCCCCGGGCCCGCTCAAACTTCGATGGCACACGCTCAGGGTTCGGTGTCACCGAACAGTCGCTGACTCAAGCCACTCAGACTTCGGTGGCACACGCTCGCCCAGATCGACTGGTGCGGCCGAAAGTCGGGGTTGACCTTGCCTCAGGGGTAGGCCTGATCCTTTTGTCATGAGCAGCGATGACGATGCCCTCCTGGCGGAGCAGATGGCCTACTACCGTGCTGCGGCGGCCGAGTACGACCGGCCTTATGCAGAGCTGGAGGAACTGCAGCGGCTCCTGGCCGTGGTCGATGACCTTCCAGTCAGCGGGGATGTGCTGGAGCTGGCCTGCGGAACGGGCCAGTGGACGCCGAAGCTCGCCGCCCGGGCTCTGTCGGTGACAGCTGTCGACGCGGCAGCCGAGGTGCTGACCATCGCTCGTGCCCGCACTCCCTTCCCCAATGTTCAGTTCCTTCAGGCCGATCTGTTCGAGTGGCAGCCGCTGCGGCGCTACGACACCGTGTTCTTCGCCTTCTGGCTCTCCCATGTTCCACCGACGAGGTTGCCCGACTTCTGGAACACCGTCGCTGCCATGCTCGCACCAAGTGGCAAAGTGATCTTCATCGACGACGGACCCGCCGCTGTTGCGAGCGAGGAAGGCGTCACGGACGGGCTCGTTCCCACGGTGCTGCGCCAACTCGACGACGGCAGCCAATACCGCATCGTGAAGGTGTTCCATGACGCCCGAGCCCTCACGGGCGACCTCACAGCACTGGGATGGACGGTCCGCGTCCGGGCTTTGGACGGAAGCATCATCGGCATCGCAGAACCGCCGGCCGGCCCCACCTGACTTCCGGTTCCTCAGCATCCCCTTGAACGACACCGCGACTCACGAAGTCATCCGCACTCGTCCCGTTGATGATCTGCAGTGATCCAGACCACTCAAACTTCGATGGCACGCGCTCAAGGTTCAGTGGCACAGGACAGAGATGACCCGTCTCAACGACGTTTGACCGTGGTTTCTCACCGGCGGGTGTGGCCGGGAGTCAGCAGTGTCAGAACGGGGGTTCGGGGGAGAAGGTGCCACTCCAGACGGGTTCAGCCGGCTGAGGCCTGGGCTCTTGAAGAACTCGCACGGCGTCCTTGATGCGGCCGAGGTCGATGAGGCGCAGTCTCGGCAGATCGGTGTGCCATCGGTGTCCCGCCCGGGCAGCAGCCGGTCGGGGCCGCAAGAGGGGCAGCGGCCGCGGACGCGCATCGCGCGTTCGTAGCAGGTCAGGCAGATTGGGCCGTCCGACCACTCGGCGGACTTCGAGGCTCGACGGCCGCAGCGTGCGCAGTCGCGGATCATCCACCGCTCGTACTCCTCCGGTGTCACTGCTCACCCCTCCGGCGTCAGCCGGACCCGTGTGGGTCGGCGGGCGGCCAGTCGAAGGTCAGGTGGCAGGCGTCGCCGACCCGCAGTCCGCAGCGCAGGAGGATCAAGGTCAGCGCCCGTCCGTCGGGGGCGTGCCAGCGCTCCAGGTTGGCGGGCTGTTCGACCTGGGCCATCACGTGCTCGGCCAGGGCCCGCGGCAGCCGCTTGTCGGGGCGGGGGAAGTCATCTGGGTAGAAGATCGCGTTCGACGGGAGGCTCTGGTCCCGGCCGTGGCGGCGCACGGCGTGGAAGAAGGCGTTGAGCGAGCTGATGTCCCGGCTGCGGAAATGAGTTGAGCGCGAATCGAGTGCCAGGTCGGCGAGGTAGCGTTCCAGCACGGTCCGGTCCACGCGGGCGAGCTCATCGACGGCGACGCGGGGACCGGCCAGGAAGCCGGAGAACCGGTTGAGGGCCAAGATGTCCACGACGGCCTGGTTGACGCTGCGGCCGATACTCAGCCGCCAGCGCACGAACCGTTTGGCCACCTTGCTCAGCCATGGCTGGGGGACGCGGTCGAACCGCAGCCGGGCCCGAGTGTCGTCGATGCCGAGCCTGCGAAGCTCCCACACGTCGCGCGGGAACTCGCGGGTGCCCGCGCGGCTTCGCAGGCCCTGCCGTCGCGCTCACCCCCTTCGGCAGAGCCGCCAAAACTTAAGGTGTACAGTATCTACCTATAGATTGTAGGTAGACGCCTACTGGTCATAGGCGCATTGAGAGTAGGTGATGGTTGTGGTTCGGGCAGGACTGAGCCCGGAGCGGCTGACGCTCGCTGGTGCGGAACTCGCCGATGAGGCCGGGTTCGACCAGGTGACCCTGTCCGCGCTCGCCCGGCGTTTCGACGTGAAGTCGGCGAGCCTGTACGCGCATGTGAAGAACTCCCACGAACTCAAGACCCGGATCGCGCTGTTCGCACTGGAGGAACTCGCCGACCGGGTCGCCGACGCCGTGGCCGGGCGCGCGGGCAAGGACGCCCTGACAGCCTTCGCGAACGCCTACCGGGACTACGCCCGGGCGCACCCCGGCCGGTACGAAGCAGCGCGGTACCGGCTCGACCCGCAGACTGCCGCGGCCAGCGCTGGCGTCCGGCATGCACAGATGACACGGGCGATCCTGCGCGGCTACGACCTGGCTGAGCCGGACCAGACGCACGCGGTCCGCATGCTGGGCAGCGTCTTCCACGGCTATGCCTCCCTGGAGGCGGCCGGCGCTTTCGACCACACGGACGTCGCCGCTCAGCATTCCTGGGCCTGGACCCTGGACTGCCTGGACACCGCATTGCGGAGCCGGACCACCCCCTGACCGGCCGCCCCACCCCAGAAGCAAAAGGCTTGAGGCAATGAGCACCGAACAGAACCTGATCACCACCCCCATCACCGCCGACTTCCTGCGCGGCCACCTCGACGTGGAAGAGACTGCCCACGGCCTGCTGCCGCACCGGCTGCCTGCCTGGGCGCGCCGCCAGATCCCCGACGACCTGCTGGCCGTGGCCGAGGCCCAGCCCTCCGGTGTCCGGCTGGCCCTCCGTACCAGCGCCACCACCATCCGCCTGGACACCCTGCCCACCAAACGCATCTACCGGGGCTTCCCGCCCCCGCCGGGCGGCATCTACGACCTCCTGGTCGACGGCCGCCTCACCGCCCAGGCCACCGTGGACGGCGGGAACCTGCGCACCATCACTGACATGCAGACCCAGACTGCGGAATTCACCCCGGGCCCCGCTGGCACCGCCCACTTCACCGACCTCCCCACCGGCGAGAAGGACATCGAGATCTGGCTCCCGCACGCGGAGATCACCGAGGTCATCGCCCTGCGCACCGACGCCCCCGTCGAGCCCGCCCCGGACAAGGGGCGCCGGGTGTGGCTGCACCACGGCAGCTCCATCAGCCACGGATCCAACGCCGTCTTCCCCAGCACCATCTGGCCCGCCCTGGCCGCCTCCGCAGGCGATGTGGAGCTGATCAACCTCGGATTCGGCGGCAGCGCACTGGTCGACCCGTTCACCGCCCGCGCGATGCGCGACACCCCCGCAGATCTGATCAGCCTCAAGCTCGGCATCAACGTCGTCAACAGCGACGCCATGCGCCTGCGCGCCTTCGCCCCCGCCATCCACGGCTTCCTCGACACCATCCGCGAGGGCCACCCCACAACCCCCTTGCTCCTGATCTCCCCCATCCTGTGTCCGACCCACGAGAACACCCCCGGACCTCTCATTCCGGACCTCTCCAGTGGAACCCTGAAGTTCAAGGCCACCGGTGATCCGGCCGAGACCGCCGCCGGACGGCTGACGCTCACGATCGTCCGCGACGTCCTGGCCGACACCGTCAAGCAGCGGTCCGTCGAGGACCCCAACCTCCACTACCTCGACGGACTCGACATCTACGGCGAGAGCGACCACGACGAGTTCCCCCTGCCGGACGCGATCCACCCCAGCCCCGAAGGACACCGCCGCATCGGCGAGAACTTCGCCAAGCTCGTCTTCGCAAACAACGGGCCCTTCGCCATCACGACTGGCTGACCCGGATGACCCGTGCCCGGCGGGGAGAGCGTGATGGCTGACTCCCCCGTACCGCACCACCCCGTAGGCGAACTGGACTCGGCCACACATTCCGGGGCTACCCCTCCTAGGGCCGCATCAGGCAACGTTCGCCCCGGTGATGGGGCTCGTGGCGGGGAGTTGGCTGCGGCTGGTAGGCGCTTCGCCGGTGAGGTCAGTCGGGTGAGCGATTGCTCCGCTCGCTCTCGAACTCCCCGGCAGAGGTGAGTCCCTTGATGAAGGAGCGGAAGTCTGGCGCGAGGGTCAGTTCCGAGTTGTCGTCCGCATCGAACCAGGCAACGGACGGTTCCCCGTTCCGGTCGCAGGTCCGGTAGTCGAGCCCGATCCAGTAGTGCCCGTCACCCGAGACCAGCACCATTGCCGCGGGCAGGCCCCATTCTTCGACCAGGTACGGGCTGTCGAGCATGGACAGCGTCCGCTCGCGGTGACCGATGCCCATCACGCTGTCGAACGGGACGTGGTCGGCACTCCATGAGGTCGGCTGGCTTGTGGGAAAGGCATTCCGGCTGTCGCTGACCTGGCCGCCGTTCTGATCGCGGAGCAGGTCCAACAGTGAGTCGGGGAGTGTGACGTTCAGCAGCCGCTCAGCCTCCTCGACCGCCCGGTCGGTCAGGGGCGGCTGCACTCCATAGTCGCTACTGGTGTCCCAGAAGGGAGGCTGAAGATCCTCAAAGCGTGCCATGACCGGCATCGTAGGAGCCCGGCTCGACAGTTCACCGTCCGGCCTCGGCCGGACGAGTACACCACTCACCCAGAGGGCCGCCCGCCCGCGTCTGCGTGAAGTCGTGCACCAGCTCCCACGCCCGATCGATGTCCAGAAAAAAGCCGCCCGTGAACACGGCGAGGTTGTCCATGATCGGGACTTCGACCTCGGCACCCGAGGGCACGGTGCCGTCTCCTACGAGCAGAAACATCCGCTCGGTGTCACTCATCAGGTGGACGACCGCGTGATTATCTCGGAAGGCCAGGATCAGCACCGGGAACTCCCTGTTCGGCGACCGAACCTCGAGGTACCCCTGGCCACAGGAACGCAGGTCGTTAAAGCAATCTGACAGATCCTCCACCTCTGAACGTCTCTCAACCGGATGGAACAGCCCAGATTCCGGCGACGTCGCCGCCCACATCACGCTCATCCGGCAACTCTTCCCCATACAAACTGTCGGCGCTGGCATTTTGTAACGAAGCACTACTGGACTGCTGCGTGGACCGTCGCCACCGCGAACACGGCGGTCACCCACGTCCACAGCGCGGAGAGTGCGACGTGCCCCGCCGTCCGCAGCCGATGACCCCGCCACAACCGCGGTGAGAAATAGGCGAACTCCATCACCCAGCGCAGGCCCCAGAACAGGGTCTGCCCGCACAGCAGAACGGTCGGCAGGGATCCGCCGGTCAGGAGCTCCCGGGCGAACGCCAGCGACAGTGCGCCGAGCAGCACGCAGGTGAGGCCGATGAAGAACAGATGCGCGTAGGAAACCTGCCGGGTCAGCAGGCTGGTGTTGCCGAGGTCGTCCGGCCAGCCCAGGACGCGCGGCAGCACCACGTGCAGCAGCCCCATGCCGATGAGGGCCATACCGACCAGGCGCAACTGCCAGGTGAGAGCGAGGAGGTGGCTCATGACGGTCCCCTGGTGAAGGCGAGCGCGGTGACCAGGCGGGCGATGCGATGCTCGGTCGCCGGAAGCAGACCGGCGTGCGCGGCCAGCCGGAGCCACTCCGCGCGGGGGAGGAAATGCCAGGCACCCGGCCCGAAGACGGCCGTATTCGGGCCGTCCCTGAGGTGTTCCACCAGGACCAGGCGGCCACCGGGGCGCAGCACCCGGGCGCATTCCTCGAACAACCGCTCCCTGTCTTTCACCTGCCGCAGTTCGTGGGCGGCGAAGACCAGGAATACGGCGTCCACCCCGGACCGGGGCACGGGAAGGGCATCCGGACGGCCGGGCAGGGCGTGCGATGGCGGGGGCACCCGGCGGCGGGCCCGGCGCACCGAGCCCTCGGTCATCACGGCGGGGTCGTAAAGGTCGACGGTGATCTGCCGGGAGGCCGGCCAGCGGGCGGCCAGCGGGGCGCTCGCCTCGTCCAGGCCGGTGCCCACCACCAGGTGCTCGGACGGCGTCTGCGGCAGCAGCGTGTCCAACCAGTCGAAGTCGTACAGTTCGGAGCGGTCGTAGACCAGCCAGCTCGCGACCGTTGCGGAAGTGAGCAGACCGACAGCGGCTGCTGAGCCTGCGCGAGCCAGGGTGCGCAGCGGGTACGGCAGACGGCCGGCCAGGGCGGCGAAGACCGCCGTGGTGGCCAGGCCGGCGGCGTACTGCGGCCAGTTGTAGGCGATCACGTCCCGCACGCCCGACCGGCGGGTCACCGCTCGCTCCCGTTCTCGGTCCGGCGCAGGCCGCGTTCCCAGCCGTACTCCAGGTCGGCGACGTGGAAGGCGTTGGCGAGGAGCGGCCGCGTGCCGGCGAAGGGACCGTGGTCGAAAAAGGTCAGCCGGCGCACGTCGACCGAGACGGGCTGCGGGTCCCAGTGAGCACGGAACGCCTTGATCACGATCATCGACCGGGTCTGCGGCTCGTACTCGAAGGTGTAAGGGAGCGGGCCCGCGAAGCGCCGGGCGGCGCGGGCGTCCTCGAAAGGGCTGCCCGCGGGCAGTGGTGCCGGCGCGCTGCCGAGGTCCGCCCGGACGTGCAGGTCCGCTCGGCCGTCGGCGCTGTCCACGCGGAACTCCAGCGATTCGCCCTCGGCCCTGGCGCTGATCCGGGCCAGGCGGTAGTTGTAGCGGGTCAGCAGGTTGCCGCCGAGCACCATCAGTCTGCGGTCGGTGTCGCTGCGCAGGATGCGCAGTCCTCGCATGACGCGCCCGCCCGGAGTGCGGAAGCGGGTGAAGACGCGGTAACCGGTGAGCACACAGTCCGCCCCGAAACGGGCGGGCAGGACCGTCGGCCGCAGGGCGCGGGTGTCCACCAGCGCGGCCGCCACGAACCCGTGGTCTTCGTATGTGTCCAGTTCCAGGCCCGGTGGGACCAGTGGGTGCAGCACCGCGGAAGGCAGCGCGTACGTCAACACCAGTGAGTGAGCGAAGTGCGTGCGTATCGCCACGGGATGGCGCTGCAGCAGATGCCTCATGGTTCGATCCTCCGATCCGGGGCAGTGGCCCCGAGACGCATGGCTCTTATCACACCCCACAACGCCGAGCGGTCCTGTGCCGCCCAGCCCGGCCCGTGCGGACCCGGCTCACGGACGCTGCGCAGAACCACCACCCCGCCGGGCCGCACCGCGTGCCGTACGGCCGACCGCAGCCGACGGGCGAAGTCGGCGCCCGGCCCGTCCAGAACGTTCGAGAGCGTCACCGCGTCATAGCCGCCGCGCGGCGCCTGCTCCAACGCGTGCACCACGTCGTCGCACACCAGCCGGACGCCCGGTGCCCACAGCGCCGGGGTGCCCGGCGGCTCCTCGCCCGCCAGCAGCCGCCACAACCACGGGTTGCGTGCATTGGGATGCCTGCAGACAGTCCGCTCCAGGCGCCGCCGCAGCACCTCGTCGAAACGCGTCGGTACGACACCGGCGAACGACGGACGCAGCGCGACCGCCAGGGCTCCGCCGGGGCGCAGCGCCACCCGCATCAGCCGGCGCAGACCCTCGGTGTCCAGCTCCTCCCGCCAGCGGTGAGCTTGCTCCACCGGATCGTCCAGCGTCAGGAAGCCGTGCAGCTCTCTCTGCCGCCACGCGGGCAGCAGCCGCGCCGTGGCGCCCCGGCCCAGACGCATGACCGCCTCCGCCGTGCCCTCCCGGATCCCGCCACCGGCCAGCCGCTCCCGCGCGTATGTGAGCTGTACCGGATTGACGTCGACGGCCGTCACCTCGTACCCCGCCGAATGCAGGGCTGCCGCTGTGTCCCCCGCCGAGGCGATGCACAGCACCCGAGCACCGGGCGGCGGGAAGACCGCCAGCTCGACACCCCAGTCCTCGTACATCCGCCCGAAGAGCAGGCGCGGACCGCCGAATCCGCCGAGCAGCCGACCGCGCGCCCACGGTGTCCCGCTCACTCGGCCGCCGTCCAGGTCACCATCCAGATCAGCGCCAGGAAGGCCAGGTCCTGCGTCACCAGCCGTCCCGGCTCGTCGATCTGGCCGGAGCTGAAGAGCAGACCGCCCAGGTTGAACGCCACCACCAGCACGGTCTGCACGAGCGCGGCCAACCGCGCCCGCCGCCCGCTCAGCACCCATGCGCCGATCGCGACCTCCGCCAGACCGATCCCGACGAGCACTCCCGTCACCGCCCACCCTGGCAGAAACGGGACGTCACCCACGATCGCCCGCTGGTCCGCCCGCCCCGGCCAGATCTTGCACCAGAACCCCTCGTAGAACCACACCAGGGCGATCGCCCACCGCGCCACCCGGACCCGCCACATCTTCATCACGGGATGATCATGCCTGCCGCACCATCCAGGGCGAGCTCCGGCCCCATGGGCGCCGAAGACGTCGTACAGAGCGCCTTCGTCAAGGCATAGCGCGCCCCGCCGACAGGGGCTCCTGCCTGAGCATCGGCCCCTCGGCCTGTCTTCGGATTCCGCGGACTGGCTCAACGCCACCGCCGGCACGCCGGCGACGGCGATGCAGGGCGCGGCCGACGACACGAACACAGGGCGCGAAGGTGTGGTTCTCCGACCCGGCGGAGTCTCAATGGCCAAGTCAGGGCCTGAAGCGCGGCCATCGGCTGGGGCCGGCACCCTGCGAGCAGGGTTTGCGGTCTGGCCTCATCCAGTCAGGATTCAAGGTGCCGCACCGCTACAGAGCGGTCGACGGGAACGTGCGGTGTGATCGCCTCGTTGACCCACCGGGAGCGCAGGTGAAAACACGGCAGCGGGGCCGAGACGTCCCTGGGCCTGATACGCCTTGGGATGAGGTTGTGCCCGGTCTATGGATGGGAGGCCATTTCTGGACAGGCCCCACCGGAGAGATACAGCCGGCCATTGCGGTCCGGGAGTTCGACCTGGTGATCAGCCTCTTTGCTCGCGATGGGCACGGACGGGACCCTCAGATCGAGCACGTGGTCTCTGAGATCCCAGATGCCCCCCTCACGGCTGGGCAGATCCTTATGGTCCAGCGGCTTGCCCTCATGGCTGCAGTGAAGTCGACCAGTTGCGGAGCGACGACTGTGCGATCGGTTGTCGTCGGTGCGTCTACTGCATCAGCTCGGTATGGGGATGCTCCGGCGATGTCGGGCAGACGTAGAGCTGCTGCCTTTGGCCGCTGGCGATCTGGACGGCGGTCGGCTGCCTTGGGACAGGGTCGGTGCCGAGCGGCGTGGCGCGGGTATCGCGGGGGACGCGACCGCGGTCGTGCACCTCAAGGCCTTGGGCGCGAAAGAAGTCGATCAGGTCCTGGCCCTCCGGGCGAGTGTGGATGGAGGACGGACTGGTGTGTTCTCGATCTTCGCAATCTTCGTACGGGATCCAGCTGCGGGTGCTGTCGTCCCATTCGAAGGTGGGGATGGTCAGCAGCGGGACCATCGTGGTGTCGCAGGCGGGGCAGGACTGGGTGGTGGGGTCGGTGTAACCCCAGGGGGCCCAGCCGCCGACTTTCCAGCCGGGCGCGACGGACAGATTGCCCGAGTAGAACTCCTCCGGGTACGACGCGTACCGGCTGTCCACCGCGGCGCCGGCGGCCTGCCACTTGTTCCAGTCTCCGAGCGCGGCTCGGAGTTCCTGGCTCAGCTCCAAGGGGTTGGGGTACTCGGTGATCTGCTCCGGAGCGAGCAGGCACGGCTCGGGCAGGTAGCCGTCGAACTGCACCAAGGGCGGTTCCGGGGGTGCGGAGAGGATGTCGGTGACCGTGGCCGCGGACCGCCAGAACAGCACGGTCCTGGGCATGAACTTCATCGGAGGGTGGTCGAAGGGGCACCACAGCACCTGGAGCAGATCTGTCCCGGCGGGCGCGCGTAGATCGGGCACGTCACGCACGTACAGCTGCGCCAGCGGCAACATCGCCATCGCCCCGTCATACGGTTGGCGACTCGGCCTTGGTCTCGGATAGGTCCTCGGGGGACGGATGCGGGTGAGGGTCTCCCGTTCCTGCGGGGTCAGATCCCGGCCCTGCGCGGCGGCACGTAGCCGCCGTTCCAGTCTCAAATCCACCGGCGACAGAGCCGGGTTCACCCCGTCCAGCTCGTGCGGTCCTTCGCAGTGCGGCCACGGCTCTTCGGCCGGCCACAACAGCGGGCCGCCGACGGAGCTGTCGCGCGGCGACGGCGACCCGGGGTGAGGGTGCAGCCGGGTCGCCGTGCGTGCCAGCGGGGCCAGTTGGGGGAAGAGTGCGGTCACGTCGAGCGGCCGCGGCGGGGTGGTACGGGTGATGTTCATAGCGGTTGATGCTGCCAGCAGCCTCTGACACTGGGCAGATCAGTCCTCCCTACCTTGTTGTTCGGGATGAGCGAGCCATTCGTAGGGTTGGCTCACCCAGGGGGTTCGGGTGTGGCTTTCAGTCCTCTGCCGTTCGTGGCTGCCTAGGGTTCGCCGCCCGGCCTCCACGACGACTCGGCTGCTCATTAGGAATTGCGGCACTGATCGCTCTGTAGGGACTCGACAGCGAGGTCGTCCGTGGTACCTGTACGAACACGACCTGCGGAGAAGCGAGTGACAGCGATCTGGGCCGGTATCGACGCCGGGAAGACCCATCACCACTGCGTGGTAATCGACGACACCGGCAAGCGGCTGCTGTCCCGGCGGGTCGCCAACGAGGAGAGCGAACTGCTGAAGCTCCTCGGCGACGTCCTGGACCTCGGCGAAGTGACGGCCTGGGGCATCGACCTGGCCGATGGCGGGGCCGGCCTTGCCATCGCGGTCCTGCTCAACCACGGCCAGCACCTGCTCTACATCCCCGGCCGGGCCGTCAACCGTGCCTCGGAGGGCTACCGGGGTGACGGCAAGACCGATGCCAAGGACGCCGCGGTCATCGCCGACCAGGCCCGCGTCCGGCGTGACCTGATGCCCCTGCGGCCCGGCGACGAGCTGGTCACCGAGCTGAAGATCCTCACCGGCCGCCGGCGCGACCTCAGCGACGACCGCACGAGAGCCGTCAACCGGCTGCGCGGCCACCTGACCGGGATCTTCCCCGGCCTGGAGCGCGAGCTCGACCTCGGCAACGTCGGCCCGCTGGTGCTGCTGACGGGCTACCAGACACCAGCCGCCATCCGCCGCACGGGCGTCAGGCGGCTGGCCACCTGGCTGCGCAACCGCAAGGTCCGCGGCGCCGACCAGCTCGCCGCCGCAGCCGTCCAGGCCGCCGAGAACCAGCACACCGCTGTCCCCGGCGAGAAGATCACCGCCCAGGTCGTGCACTCCCTCGCGAAGGAGGTGATGGCCCTCAACGAGAAGATCGCCGAGACCGACAAGCTCATCGAGGGCCGGTTTCGCGAGCACCGGCACGCCGAAGTGATCGCCAGCATGCCCGGCATCGGGCCCCTGCTGGGCGCCGAGTTCCTCGCCGCCACGGGCGGCGACATGGACGCCTTCGACAGCGCCGACCGGCTCGCCGGATTCGCCGGCGTCGCTCCCGCCGCCCGCGACTCGGGAAAGATCAGCGGCAACCTGCACCGACCCAAGCGCTACAGCCGACGCCTCCAACGCGTCTTCTACACCTCGGCGTTGATCAGCATCCGCTGCTGCGACGAGTCCCGGCGCTTCTACGACCGCAAGCGCGCCGAGGGCAAACGGCACGTCCAAGCCGTACTCGCGCTCGCCCGCCGACGGGTCAACGTCCTGTGGGCCCTCCTGCGTGACGGACGGTGCTACGACCCCATACCGCCCGTCACCCCGGCCGCTTGACAGCTCCATTAGGAATCCACCACGGCCGGGGGATCCCGTCGGGCGCTGGTGTTGGCCACTGAGTTCACCTTCTACGAGCGGCCGTTGGAGAAGGACGGTCACCAGGGGATTTCGCCTTCGTCGGAGAAGAAGCGGCCCGTGGGGCCGTCGTCCGGGACGGTAGCCAGGCGGATCGCGGAGACGGCGCCCTGCTGTGGGGTGCGTACTCCTTGGAAGGCGTTGAGGTCGGTGGCGGTGTAGCCGGGGCAGACGGCGTTGATCAGGATGTTGGTGTCGGCCAGTTCCTTGGCGTACTGCACGGTGACGGCGTTGAGGAACGTCTTCGACGGTGCGTAGGCGGCGGAGATCGGGCCCGTCTCGGTGCCGGGCGTGGTCTGCAGGGTGAGGGAGCCGACGCTGCTGGAGACGTTCACGATCCGCGGCGACGGGGAGCGGCGCAGCAGCGGCAGCAGGGTGTTGGTGACGCGGATGACGCCGATGACGTTGGTCTCCACGGCCGCCCGCACCCGGTCCGGATCGACCCTGGTGGGTTCCTGCGGACCGCCGCCGGTGATGCCCGCGTTGTTGACCAGCACATCGAGCCGTCCGGTCCGCTCCTCGATCAGCCGGGCCGCCGCGGTCGGGCTCGCGTCGTCCGTCACGTCCAGCGGCACCCCGAACGCGTTGATCCCGTTCGCGCGCAGCTTCGCCACGGCGGCCTCGCGCCGCGCCTCGTCCCGTGCACCGACCCCGATCTCCCAGCCGAGGGCGCCGAGTCCGGCGGCGATCTCGTACCCGATGCCCTTGTTGGCGCCGGTCACCAGCGCCACCTTCTGTTCACCGGCCTGTCCATCGACCTGTTCACCGACGATGTTGGTCTCGTTCGTTTCGCTCATGCCTCCGATGGTTCTCCCGCACCCCGCGGCGGGTCCAAGACCGATCGGGTGGGTGGCGATACCGGCCGGGTATCGCCCCTGGTCGGCCGGGTTACGCTGGCGGGGTGGAGACACGTGAGCTGCGGTACTTCGTGGCGGTCGCCGAGGAGCTGCACTTCGGCCGGGCCGCGCATCGGCTCGGGATCGCCCAGCCCCCGCTGTCGCGGGCGATCGCCGGGCTGGAACGGCGTCTGGGGGCCGCCCTTCTGGAGCGCGGCAGCCGGGGCGTCACGCTGACCGGGGCGGGGGCGGTGCTGCTGCGGGAGGCGCGGGCCGCGCTGGACGCCGTCGAGGCGGCCGAGCGGCGCACCCGCCGGGCAGCCCTCGCCGGGACCGGCCGCCCCGCGGTGGTCCTTGCCGCGAAGGCCGGCGCCTCCAGCGAACTGCTGGCGAAACTCCTCGACGCCTACGTGGCCGAACCTGGCGCGGTCGCCGTGGACGTGCTCCTGTGCGGGCCGGGCGAGCAGGCGCCGGTGCTGCGCGACGGCCGGGCCGATGTGGCGCTGTTGCACCGGCCGTTCGACGACACGGCCGGTTTCGACACCGAGGAACTGCACACCGAGGGTCAGATCGCGATCCTCCCGGCGGGTCATCCGCTCGGTATGCGTAGGGAGTTGCGGCTCGCCGAGATCACCGGCCTGCCGGATCTGCCCCTGCCTCGCTGGCCCCGCCCGGACGGCACCTTCCCGGACGGCCCCGGTCCGCAGGTGCGCGACCACACTCAGCTCACCCAGCTCATCGCCCTCGGCCGGGCCTGCGCGATCGTCCCGGAGACGGGCCGCGCCGGCCTGGGAGAGGGCCTGACCGCTGTGCCGGTCGTCGATGCGCCGCGCGTCACGACGGTCATCGCCTGGCCCCCGCACAGCCGCTCCACGGCGGTCGCGGGTCTGGTCCGCGCGGCGACCGCGCTGTGACCGCCGCCGTGCCGAATCAGACTCACGGCGACCTGTCTCGTTGCAGCCTGCTTCACCCGTCGGCCAGTTGCTGGATGGTCTTGAGGGTGTGACCGGCTGCGTCCTCCATCAGAGGCAGCAGTCACGGCGGACAGAGCGTGGAAGCCTCTCCACGCCGCGTACGCACCACGGTGAAGTGGCGTCGGTCGAGCGTGGCGACGCGCAGCGTCTTGACCCGCTCGAACGACCGCGACGACCGAGGCGTCCGTGCCACCCAGCGGCAGATCGGTGTACTGGCGGACCAGCTCCGCCATGCGCTGCAGATCTTCGGGCATCAGGCCCGTGACGGTGCCGTAGGCGCCGGCCGCCAGGTCGTCGAGGAAACATGGCCTCCGCGGCGGCGCCCCCGTACCGTTCGATCAGGAAGCACGCTTCCGCCACGACGGTGGCGGGTACCACCAGGTCCCTGCGGGGTGGGCAGTCCGTCGAACCTGGCCCGGCACGACTACGGCCGCGATCAACGAGACATCCGCCCGGCCGGCTGCCCGACCCCACCGGGCGCGCGGGAAAGCCGCCATCGAAGCCAGGACGCCCCGATGCCGCTCCTGTCGGCAGGGCCGTCCGCAGGCAACGCCGCACGGACGAAGCATGCAGGAGGCCGGCACAGGCCCAGCGGGAGGCGGAAACAGCCGAGCAGCGGGCCCGGCAGCGGCAAGAAGAGGACGGCCAGGCCCAGGCAGCAGTCGAGTGCTCCGAGGGCCGCACTGCGGGAACTCGAGGAACGCGCCACCGAGCCGGCCCAGCAGCTCCACGCCACGGTCGAACTACGGCGCCGTATGCGAGGCGGCCTGGACCGCGCACGTCGGCGAGCCGCACGGGCAGAGGACACTGCACGGCAGGCACGCCATGCCGCGGAGACGGCGCGGGCCCGGGCCGAACGGTCGGCGAGCTATGTCGAACAGACGGAGGGTGCCGCGCACCCGGGGCGGTCGATGTGGGTCCGAGACGCCGCGGAGGGCCCGGTGTTGCAGCGGCGGAGTATCGGGTCCTCAGGGTTGATCAGTGGTGGTGATGCCATCAGTACGGCAGTGAACGTTGCGTTCCCGGTGACGCTGGCTTTCACGCCCGCGCGCATGAGAGGGGCGGTCGCGCATCCGCTATGCGCAGGCCACGCCATCGCCATCACGGCCGAGTCGACGGCTGTACCCGGGATCGCCTGCGTGCAGGGGTGTGACGTCGGTGTCGCGGGCTGCGGAGCAGTTGGCGTAGTAGGCGCTGCCGCCCCCCTCCCGCCACTGGTGCCGTCGCTGTAGGCGCTGTCGCTGCCGGTGCCGGTGCCGCTGGAGCCTAGGTCGGACGCGGCATGCGCCGTGGCGGTGACCTTCACTTGGAACGTCTTCGTGGCGGTCACGGTAGGCGCAGGCTCGGGTTCGGCGGTTTTTCGTGACGGTCGCTGTCGCGGTGACGGTCGCGGCCGGCTGCGGCTTGTCGTCCGCCGCCGCTTTCGTCTTCGGCGTGCTGTCACCGCCGTCGCCGACCCCTACACCGATGAAGCAGGCCAGTGCGAGCGCAGGGAGTACATACCGCCTCCGCGCCCACTTCGGTGCTGGTCTGACGGTCGACGGCGTGGTGTACCGGTTGGTCATCCTTCCCTCGTTGGGGGCTTGGGAGGGATGACCGTAGCCGGTTGCTTCGTGCCCTGTTGACTGGATTCGGGGTGCAGGCACTCGATCATGAAACGGTGGTTATGCCCTGGTCGCGGGCCGGTCAGGCTGGTCTTTGGGCTGGGGGTGCTCGGAGGTATGCGGGAGATCTGTCATGCCCCGAGGCATCTGGAGCGGTGCGATCAGCTTCGGGCTCGTCACTTCTCTGAACTTAAGAGGTGGCGCAGATAGGCGCGGTGGCGCCGATGCAGCGAGGCGAGTACGGAGTTCCGGCGATCATGGGTTGTGACCGTCCGTGATTAGGGATGTGAGTGCCTTTCTTGAGTGCACCGCCTCACTCGAGGGCTACCGTCGCCTTCCATGCGCCCGGGCGCATGCCTGTCGCGTTGTAGAAGAACACCGAGAAGTTGGATGCGTCGGGGAAGCCGAGCGTGGCGGCGCAGCGGGCTGCGGTGAGGCGGTCGTGCGCGAGGAGCCGTTTGGCTTCCAGGATGATCCGGTCGACGATGTATGCCTTCGCGGTGCGGCCTGTGGCCTGCTGCACCGCTCGTGAGAGGGTGCGGGGCGCGTATCCCAGAGCACGGGCGTAGTAGCTGGCGTCGTGGTGGTTGCGGAAGTGCGTCTCGACGCTGGAGCGGAACAACCGGAACACCGGATGTGTGAGTGGTGCTTCGGCGTGCGGGGGCCGCAGCCGGGCGATGAGCGCGGAAAGCAGGATTTCGGGCAGCTCCGTGGAGAAGACCTCGGGTGGTGCGGATGCTTCGAGGAGGAGATGGTTGCGCGCGGTGTCGACGAACAGCCAGTCGGCGTCGGGGATGCTCCAGTGCGCGGCCAGGTCCGGGGAGGCGACGAGCTGCCGGGTGGCGTGGGTGACCGGCGCTGTCGGCACGAACAGTACGAGTTGCCCCGCCACATCGCCGATGTCGTCCCACCGGTGCACCGCTCCGGGTGGAATCCACACCGCGGACCGCTCTGTGAGCGGGTGGTGGAGGAAGTCCACCGTGACCGAGCCGTGTCCGGCGTCGATGACGGCGAGGACGTGGAAGTCGGCGCGCTGGGTGCCGCCGTCGTTCAGCTCGCGAAGGCGGTCGAACGTCATGGTCTCGACCGCGGCGGCGCGGCGCCCTGCGGGCTGGTAGGTCATCTGCCGGATCACGGTCACGTGTCCAGTTTTCACCATCGGGCGACCAGTCACGCCGATGTCCCGTCCGGGTGCAGAAGTTTCAATGAACTCACAGGGCAATCGCTCGGAACACTGATTGGAAGAAGAGCCACCATGAGCATGACGCAGCAGACGCTTCTGCCCGTTTACGACCACCGGCCGGGGACCGGACCGACCCTGGTGTTCCTGCACTACTGGGGTGGTTCCGCCCGTACCTGGGACCTCGTCGTCGACCGCCTCGCGGGCCGTGACGTGCTCACGGTCGACTTCCGCGGGTGGAGCCGGTCGAGCGCTCTGCCCGGCCCCTACACGCTCGGTCAGCTCGCCGACGACACGCTCGCCGTGCTCGCCGACGCGGGGGTCACCGACTACGTCCTGGTGGGGCATTCGATGGGGGGCAAGGTCGCACAGCTGGTCGCGGCCACCCGGCCCGTCGGCCTGCGTGGCATCGTCCTCGTCGGCTCCGGCCCGGCGAAGCCCGCCGCACAGATCACCCCCGAGTACCAGGAAGCCCTGTCGCACGCTTACGACTCCGCCGATTCCGTCACCGGGGCACGGGACCACATCCTCACCGCCACCGAGCTGCCCGCATCGGTCAAGGCGCAGATCGTGACCGATGCGCGGACCGTCACCGAGGCCGCCCGCACCGAGTGGCCGCTGCGCGGCATCGCGCAGGACATCACCGAGCACACGCGCATGGTCAGCGTTCCCGCCCTCGTCGTCGCCGGAGAGAACGATCAGGTCGAACCCGTCGACGTGCTCCGCGACAACCTGGTGCCCTACCTCTCCCAGGCCGACTTCGTGGTGGTCCCGCATACCGGTCACCTGATCCCGCTGGAAGCCCCGGCCGACCTTGTCGAGGCCATCACGGCCTTCGCACCAGCAGCTTGACCACGACATCGCCGGTGCTTGTGTCCCGGACATGCTTCAGGCCATGGTCCGCGGTGAGCGCGACCCCGAGGTGCTGTGCCGGTCTGGACGGTGAAGCCTTCAGCGCAAGTGCAGGACATGGAAGGTCTCAGCGGCCCGGGGCTCAGTGGCCCTTACTGCACGGCGCGTAAGGGCGCTGCTTAGAGGTGATCTCGATCGGCGGGTGGCTCGTCGAAGCGACCCGCCGATTGGGACGCACAGTGCGGGCGCGGCGATTCGGGCATGCGTGAGTTGAGCCGGCTGATCGATGTCGAGGAACCGGCCTGGCTGTAGCTCAGGGAGACACTTGATGCAAGTCCGGTGTCTGTCGAGGTGCTTCCGCTCGACGGTGTCCGTGACCGAGGGCCACCCCGACAAGATCGCCGACCAGATCAGTGACATCATTCTCGACGCACTGCTGCGCGAGGACCCGACCTCCCGGGTCGCGGTGGAGACGTTGATCACCACCGGTCTGGTGCACGTGGCCGGTGAGGTGACGACCAAGGCCTACGCGGACATCGCGACCCTGGTCCGCGGCAAGATCCTGGAGATCGGCTACGACTCCTCGAAGGAGGGCTTCGACGGCGCCTCCTGTGGTGTGTCCGTGTCCCTTGGCGCAGTCCCCGGACATCGCCCGAGGCGTGGACACCGCCCATGAGGCCCGGGTCGAGGGCGGCGACGCGCTGGACCGGCAGGGCGCGGGCGACCAGGGCCTGATGTTCGGCTACGCCAGTGACGAGACGCCGGAGCTGATGCCGCTCCCGATCCACCTCGCCCACCGGCTCTCCCGCCGCCTGTCCGAGGTGCGCAAGAACGGCACCGTCCCCTACCTGCGCCCGGACGGCAAGACGCAGGTCACCATCGAGTACGACGGCGACCGGGCCGTACGCCTGGACACGGTCGTGGTCTCCGCGCAGCACGCCGCCGGCGTCGGCCTGGAGTCGCTGCTCGTGCCGGACCAGCGGCAGTACGTCGTGGAGCAGGTGCTGAAGCAGCTCGCCGACGACGGCATCAAGCTGGACACCGAGGGCTACCGCCTGCTGGTCAACCCCACCGGCCGGTTCGAGATCGGCGGCCCGATGGATGACACGGGCCTGACCGGCCGCAAGATCATCATCGACACCTACGGCGGCATGGCCCGCCACGGCGGCGGCGCGTTCTCCGGCAAGGACCCGTCCAAGGTCGACCGCTCGGCGGCGTACGCGATGCGCTGGGTGGCGAAGAACGTGGTGGCCGCGGGCCTGGCCTCCCGCTGCGAGGTGCAGGTCGCCTATGCGATCGGCAAGGCCGAGCCGGTCGGTCTGTTCGTGGAGACCTTCGGCACCCACAAGATCGACCCCGAGAAGATCGAGAAGGCCATCGACCAGGTCTTCGACCTGCATCCGGCCCCGATCACCCGCGACCTCGACCTGCTCCGCCCGATCTACGCCCAGACCGCCGCCTACGGCCACTTCGGCCGCGAGCTGCCGGACTTCACCTGGGAGCGCACCGACCGCGTGGACGCCCTGCGCAGGGCCGTCGGCCTGCACGGGACCCCGCTCCGCGCCGACCGCGCCTGAAGCCGAGGAGGAGCGCAGTGCGTATCGCCGTGTCAGGCTCCATCGCGATCGACCATCTCATGGTCTATCCGGGCCGATTCGCGGAGCAGTTCATCAGCGAGATGGTCGAGCACGTGTCCCTGTCCTTCCTCGCCGACCACCTGGAGGTCCGTGAGGGGGGCGTGGCCGCGAACATCTCCTTCGGCATGGGCCGCCTCGGCCTGCGCCCGGTGCTCGTGGGCGCCGTGGGCGTCGACTTCGCCGCCTACGGGGAGCGGCTGCGGGAAGCCGGCGTGGACACCGGCTCCGTCCGGGTCAGCGAGACGCTGCACACCGCCCGGTTCGTGTGCACCACGGACGCCGATCAGAACCAGATCGCGACGTTCTACGCGGGCGCCATGAGTGAGGCCGGCCGGATCGACCTCGCCGAGGTGCACCGCCGCACGGGCGGACTGAACCTGGTGCTCGTCGGCGCCGACGCCCCCGAGGCCATGCTGCGGCACACCACCACCGGGCACGCGCTCGGCGTTCCCGTCGCGGCCGACCCGTCCCAGCAACTGGCCCGCCTCGACTCCGACCAGATCCGGCGCCTGGTGCAGGGGGCGCGGCTGCTGTTCACCAACGAGTACGAGAGCGCGCTGCTGCGTGAGCGCACCGGCTGGAGCGAGCAGGACGTGCTGCGGCGGGTGGGCACCTGGATCGTCACCCGCGGCGCCAAGGGCGTGTCGCTCATGGCCGGCGGGCGACGGACGGACGTGCCGGCCGTAGCGTGCGAGCACGTGGTGGATCCGACGGGCGTGGGCGATGCCTTCCGGGCCGGCTTCCTCACGGGCCTGGCCTGGGAGCTGCCCCACGAGCGGGCGGCGCAACTGGGCTGTGCGCTGGCCACGTCGGTGCTCGGGTCCGTCGGGACCCAGGAGTACGAACTCCCCCCGAAATCCTGGCCCGGATCGGCGGGGCCTTCGGACCCGAGGCGGCGCGGGAGATCGGCGCGCACCTGGGGAACGGCACATGACCGCGCGGACCGGAGGCCGGACGTGACGACCCTGTGAGCTGTCCTCGACCGGGGAACCCCCACGTTCTCCTTCGAGTTCTTCCCGCCGAAGACTCACGCCGGAGCACGGAGTCTGTGGCGGACGATCCGCCGGATCGAGCGGCTGGCCCCGGACTTCGTGTCGGTGACCTACGGGGCGGGCGGCTCCTCAAGAGACCGCACCGTCGAGCTGACGAAACGGATCGCTGCGGAGACGACCCCGCGCCCCGTCGCGCACCTCACCGCGGTCGGCCACTCGGTGCCGGAACTGCGCCACATCATCGGCCAGTACGCCGACGCCGGCGTCCAGGACGTCCTCGCGCTGCGCGGTGATCCGCCCGGTACTCCGGACGCGCCCTGGATCCCGCATCCGGACGGGTTCACCTACGCCCACGAACTGGTCTCCCTGGTACGTGAGTCGGGGGACTTCAGCATCGGTGTCGCGGCCTTCCCCGAACGCCATCCGCGCTCACCCGACTGGGGCAGCGACATCCGGCACTTCGTCGCCAAGTGCCGGGCGGGGGCCGACTACGCCATCACGCAGATGTTCTTCCACGTGGAGGACTATCTGCGGCTGCGCGACCGGGTGGCGGCGGCCGGCTGCGACATCCCGATCATCCCGGAGATCATGCCCGCCACCGACGCACGCCAGATCAGTCGTTTCGGCAAGTTGAGTGGGGCCGCCTTCCCTGAGGAACTGGCCCAACGCCTGGAGGCGGCGGTGCACGATCCGGAACAGGGCCACCGCATCGGCGTCGAGTATGCCACCGTGATGGCCGAGCGGCTCCTTGCTGAGGGCGCTCCCGGACTGCACTACATCACACTCAACCGGTCGACGGCGACGCTGGAGATCCACGGCAGCGTACGCCCCCGGACACCGGCACTGACCGACAACTGACCTGTGCCGAAGGGCGGTTGAAGTGCGCCAACGGGCACGTACGGCGCGGCCCGCATCCCGCGGGCCGCGCCGTACGTCACGAGGGGGCGGTGGCGTCCGGGACGCCGAGGAGGCGCAGGAAGGCGGTCGCCGCGGGGGTGCGGCTGTCGGGGCTCCAGATGATGTACTCCACGCGGGCCGGCGCATCGATGACTTCGATGGTGGTCACGCCGCTGAGCTGGGCCACATACGCGGCGGGCAGCATCGCCACGCCGAGGCCCTGCCCGACCAGCCGGGCCAGGAAGTCCGCGTTGGTCACCTCGAACGCCACGTCGCGGGTCAGCCCGGCGGCGGAGAAGGCCAGGTCGGACTGGGCGCGACCGGCGGTCTTCGCCGGCAGGTCGACGAACACCTCCGAGGACAGCCGCCGCAGGTCGATCGCCGGCTCATCGGCCAGGGGGTGATCGGGCGCGACGACGGCGACGAGCCGGTCACGGGCGAGTTCGCGGCAACCGACCCCTTCGGGCCGCACCGTGGTCGGCAGCCCCAGGAAGGCGACCTCGATCGCTCCCTGCTTGACCTGCTCGACGAGGTCGTCGCTCGCGCCCACGCGGAGGCTGATGCGCACCCGCGGATACCGCTGCCGGTAGTCGCGCAGCGCGCCCGGGATGTCGACGGCGGCGACGGACGGGATCAGACCGACCGAAAGCTGCCCGCGGACCTCCCCGATGGCGGCGGCGACCTCGACGGCCGCGCGCTCGGCGGCCTCCAGGCACTGGCGGGCGGCGGGCAGGAACGCCGCACCGGCCGGGGTGAGCCGCACCCGGCGCGTGGTGCGCTCGAAGAAGAAGGAATCCTCGGCGAACCCCGTCTCCGAGGACGACCATCTGGCCCCGACCGCCTAACGGGCCGCCCTCGCGCAATTCCCGCGAGGCCACGCGCATCCCCTTGGCCGGATATCCCCCGACGGGCAAGGGGAACTGCGCGTTGGCCTCATTTTCTTTGCCGCCGCGCAGATTTCCGCTGCATCGGCCGTCGAATTACTCGGCACCCAATGGCTAATTGCCGCCTGTTGTCGTCAAGGCCCGTGCCTCATGATTGATCCAGGCAAGCTTCAGGGACGCTGCAGCCAGGCCAGAAGTTGAACCGGCCCGTCCCGGCTGTGCCACGACCCGCGGGGCGAATTCGCCCGCACCGGTCGATCGTTCGCAAATCCAAAACCGTCACCGGCCCTGTCCGAACCTCGCCCGAACTGGGAGTGGAAGCACGATGACGACAACCACCGCACCCGTACTGCACGACCAGGTCGTCTCCCTCATAGAGGAGCTGGAGCGGCACGACGTCTACACCAACGACTACTTCACGTTCCTCCAGGAAAACCAGTGGAGCAGCCGCACCTACGACTTCCACCGGGCCAACTTCTTCCACCGGACCGAGGGCACGGTCAAGGGCATAGCCCACGTGTGCGCCCAGGCGGCCGCCCGGGACGACCGTGACATGCTGACCCTGTTCTCCTTCATCCTCAACGAGGAGGCCGGCTACGGCGAGCCCGAGAAGTGCCACGAGGTACTGATGGAGAACGCCCACAACCTCCTCGGCGAGGCCGAGTTCGGGCTGGCGCCCCTGCGCGTGAAGGAGGCACGTGACAGCGCCCTGGTCATCCCCGAGACGTTCGCCTACCGCGCGCGCACCCGTGAGCTGGTGGGCGGCAGCTACCAGCGGATGCTGGGCGTCGCGATGGCGCTGGAGTCCCATGCGGACACCATGCTGAAAGTCTGCCGCACGGCGTTCCGCAACGCCAGCACCGGCCTGCCGACGACCGAGTTCGTCGAGAAGGTCGAGATCTACTTCAACATCCACGTCGCAGACGAGGGCGTCGAGGAGCGCCACGCCACCGACGCGCGCAAGTGCGTCCTGAACAACGCCCGCACCGAGGCGGACCTTGCAGAGATCGCCTACGGCGCGACCGAGACCCTGGACACCCAGTTGCGGATGTGGAACGCGATGTACAAGGCGGTCGCCGGCTGAGTCCGGGCCGAGCCGACCACGACAGAGAGGCAGCTCACCGGGCGTGCAGAGGACACGAGGCATCTCCGGCGTCGTTCTGGCCCTTCCCGGGATCGGCGGCTTACGGATCCGCGGCGAAGCTTGTCGCCCTCAACCGGCAATCCGCCCCCGACGAGCAGATCATCGACCTCGGCATCGGCGCGCTGGACACCCCGACCGATCCCCGGATCGACCAGGGCGTGCTCGAGTTCATCCGGTCCCACTCCGACGTGATCCACGCCTTCAACGCCGGTCAAGGACTTCCCGTTCCTACGGGAGTCCATCGCGGCGGCGCGCGGCGCGCCTGCACGGGATCGACTACGACCCCGACGCCGAGGTCCTGGTGACGCCGGGCGGCGTGAAGGGCTCGATCTCGGTCGCCTGCCAGGCGCTGCTCGACCCGGGCGACGAGGTCGTCGTCCCGGTGCCCGACTGGCCACACCACGCCGACATGTGCGGCCGCATGACGCCACGCCCGCGCCGTCCCCGTTTTGGTGGACGACGGACAGACCGCGCCGGCGCTGCGGGCAGCGCTGCCGGACCATACCAAGATCGTCATGCTGGGCGACTGCACCAACCCGCCGGAAAGGTGTACTCGACCGAGGAACTCACCGCGTTGGCCCGAGTCCTCGCCGAGCACAACACGCGACGCGAGGAGCGCGGCGAGAGCCCGGTCCACGTCCTGTTCGACACCCCCTACGAAGCCCATGTGCTGGGGGAGTGCGCCAGGACGTCCGCCGACATCGACGTCGCGCTCGCCGACGGCGGCCGCTGCTCCATGCGGCCGTGGACGACCTGGGTGAGCGGACCCGGCAAGACCTACGGCATGCACGGCGACCGCACCGGCCACCCGTGGTCCCGCGGACATCGTGAAGGCGGCCGCGCGGGCGCAGGTCGGCCTCACCTCGTTCGCGTCGACCTATGGCCAAGGTCGCCCCCACGTCGCGCTCCAGCCGGAGATGGACGAGGTGGCCACCGGCAGGGTGCGGACCGCCCGCGCCCACCTGGAGGCCAGGGTGCGGGAACCGGAGGCCCATCCCTTGCCGCGGATCCGGCGACCCCAGGGCTACTTCCTGTTCGCCGACCACTTCATGCGCCGGGGCAGCCAGGAGCCCGTGGGGGAGGCCGCACGGCGAGAAAGGCCATGGCTCGGCGCCGGTGCGGAGGCTACCGTAAACGTCGAGCTCAGGCGTCCTGCGGGTACCAGCGCAGTTCCACAGTGTTGCCGTCCGGGTCCTGCACATAGAGCGAGACCGCGGTGCCCTGGGCTCCGAAGCGCTTGCCGGGACCGTCCACTACCGTGAAGACACCGGAGTCGATGACCTGTTGCCAGTCCAGCGGCTCGACCACCAAGCAAATATGGTCGACGTTGGAGCCCCCCGGCCGCTCGGCGGGCGCAGTGACGAGGTCGATGATGGTGGTTGGGCTCACTCGCACTGACGGGAAGGAGACCTTGCCGGCCCGCCACTCCTCCACTCGCACCGGCTGCAGGCCCATAGGACCGGTGTAGAAGGCGAGCGACCGCTCGATGTCGGCGACGTTCAGGACGAGGTGGTCGAAGCCGATCACACGCATGGATGTCTCTCCGCAGGGTGGGGCGCACGGGGCGCCGATGGCGGTAACGACGGGGCCGGCTGTTCCGGACCTGACGCGTCCGCGACGGTTGGTCTCCCGGCAGCCGTGGCTTGCCCCTTGTCTGAGCATCGCGCAGCGGGCATTCATTGGTCCAACGCATGCTTGTCATTGGGTCCATCGCGCTTCGCGATCAATTATTGGATTTTCGCAGATGTGTTACTGACCTTCCAGTTGACTCGCCGGGGTACTGATCTTGACTCTGTCGAGGATCTTGGAGCGGTCGAGGTGAACTGCCCAGCGTTCGCCTGGACTTCGATCGGGGGATGCTGCGCTGGTCCAGGAAGGTCTGGAAGGCGGTCGGCGGCCGTGGTGAGGGGGTTTCCTCAGCCGGTGGCAGGCCGCTGAGGCGTTCGATGTGTTACGGCGACGGCCGTGAGTTCCTGTTGCAGACGGGTTTTCGGCTGTCCTCGGTAGCGGCAGTGGCGCATGCCGTGTCCGTGGGCGAACTCGTTGCTGGTGCCCTCGACTCTGGAGCGGACCGGGTAGCGGGTCTTCCAGTCGGGGGTCTGCTGCTCGGCACGGACGCGGAATTGCAGGTCGCGGAGTTCTCGTGGGGGGAAGCCCAGAGTCCGGGCGCTGCCGGCGGTGGTGGTGCACCGGGTGTGGAGTGGGCAGGGGCGGCACAGGCTCTTGGTGAACCGGGCCACGATCGATGGGGCGGCGGTGGGCGAGGACGTCGGGTAGGGGCCGTGCCGGCCGGCGCTGACCCGGCTCCTGGGGACAGGTCACCTGTCGGCGGTGGAAGTCGATGTGGAAGTCGTCCCGGTCGAAGCCTTCGTTCTCGCGGTGCTGGCGGGTGGGGTCGCCCGGCAGTGGGCCGCTGACGGTGATCCGGTGTTCGCGCTGCGCTCGCCTCCGTGGTCCCCCCTGCCCGGGCCAGAGGCTTCCCCATAGGCGCGCCGGCAGAGCAGACCGAACCTCCCCATCGGGCCAGTTCGTGGCCGATCGCGTTGTCAACGTCCATGGGAGACGATCGGGGGGGCCTCAGCACGACCCTTGGTTGACCTTCACCTTGGGGGAGGCCACAGCATCAGTGGGGCCGGGTGATGCGCTCGGCATGAGGAGGAGCGAGCATGGGGCTGCTGACCATCGGAGCGTTCGCGAAGGCGTCCCGACTGTCACCGAAGGCGCTGCGTCTTTACGACGAGCTCGGCCTGCTGACCCCTGCACGCGTCGATCCGGTGACCGGCTACCGGCTCTACGCACCGGAGCAGTTGGACCAAGCCCGCCTGGTCGCCTGGCTCCGGCGCTTGGGCATGCCGCTGGCCCGCATTCAGCATGTCTGCGCGCTGGATGCGGGCCCGGCGGGCCAAGAGGTCCGCGCGTTCTGGGCCCAGGTCGAGGCCGACACTGCCGCACGGCGGGACCTGGCCACCTTCCTCATCGACCACCTGTCACGGAAGGACCCCGCCATGTCCTTGACCGTCAAGTCCCTCGGAATCCGTTACGCCGCTCTTTCCGACAAGGGTCTCGTCCGCGAGAGCAACCAGGACACCGCGTACGCGGGATCCCGGCTCCTCGCTGTCGCCGACGGCTGCGGAAGCCAAGGAGCCCCTGCCAGCGCGGCCGCCATCGACGCGCTCAAGCACCTCGAAACCGACAGTATCCCAGCCGGCAACCTCCTCAACGTCCTCGAAGACGTCATCGAACAGGCCAAGCAGGCCGTGCACGACGTCGCCGGGACGGGCTCTGCATCCGAAGGCACCGGCACGACACTCACCGCGATGCTCTGGACCGGATCACAGCTGGCCCTCGTCCACATCGGCGACTCCCGCGTCTACCTACTGCGCGGCGGAGAGCTGTTCCAGATCACCCACGACCACACCATGGTCCAGTCGATGGTCGACGAAGGACGCCTCAGCCCGGAAGAAGCCGCCTCCCACCCCCAACGGTCGCTCTTGGTGCGGGCCCTGGGCCCAGGAGCCGACACCAACCCCGACATGCGCCTCCACGACGCTCAGGGGGAAGACCGATATCTGCTGTGCTCCGACGGCCTGTCGACTGTCGTGCCGACCCGAGAGATCCACCGAGTACTCTCCGAGATCAGTGAGCCCGAGCAGGCCGTCCGCGAACTCATCGCCCTCGCCAACGCCTCCGGCGGCCCCGATAACGTCAGCTGCGTAGTCGCCGACGTCATGGAGCTCCAGCAGTAGGAGCGAGCGGCATGCACTTCGACTTGCACCAGATCCGCTCTCGGGAACTCATCTGCGAAGCTGACGAGTACCGACTCGCCCGACAAGCCAGGAGGGTCAAGCTGGCTCCCCATACCAGGGCAACCAGAACATTGCGACCTGCCCGCGGCGCCTGCTGTCTTGGCTCCGCGGCTGAACATCACGCTGTCTGTGGTTGAGCCGGACGTCGCCCACCATCGACCAGTCGATCCGACCCTCCGCGTCGGCGTCGGTCAGGACGGCCGCGAAGATCCCGTCTCAGA
>NZ_JAVACL010000050.1:0-54237 GCF_032658145.1 Streptomyces sp. MK7 | reverse complement strand
ACCGAAGCCTGAGCCGAACGACATCGACATGAGAACCAACTCCAGATGTGCATTTCGGGTGGTCATGAGCTGTCGCACAGGCCTCCCGTCGGAGGTCTGATCGGTGCGCAACAATTGCCGTCTCTCCGACCAAGCTATCCCCGGGCGCCGGCCCCGGCAGCTTCTCGGGGCAACACTGGACCGCCTCACAACAGACGTTGTCGAGCGATCCAAAAGACGTCATGTGTCGCATCGCGCGCACGGCGGGGCTCAGTGGCCTGACTTCTGGTGTCGCTCCGGCCTGAAGGTGAAGAGCGAGGTCAGCCGGTGCCCGCGACGGCGTCGGCGAGGCCGCGGATGCGGTGGCCCTCGTCTTCTACAGCTTCGGCTTCTACAGCTTCGTCAAGGCTCTTCCTTTGTGCATGGCGATGTGGCCGGTCCTGTCGCTCTTGATCTCGTACTGCGGATCGTCCTTCGAGCAGCGGCGCGTATGACCCTTGTAGTCCACGTCGTGCGTGTGCTTCTTGATGATGACGCCTTCCACGTGTCCGGCCTCCGAATTCCACCGCACATGATCTCCGACGTCGAACTGCTTCACCATTCCAGGCCCCTTCGATGCGCCCTCTCCGTGGGCACTGGTTTCTTCATGGTCGCACGCGGCCGGAGTGTCGGCGATCCGTTGCCGCGCCCGGCTGTTCCTGTCGTCCGGCGATAAAATGGCCGGCCGGGTGATATCTGCGCCACAGGGCGCCGCCGTCCACCGCCGACGGCCGATCGAACTGGAGGGTGCCGGGATGGCCGGACACGTCACCTACCGCAGGATCTACGAGGAACCCTCACCGCAGGACGGCAAGCGGGTGCTCGTCGACCGGCTGTGGCCGCGTGGCGTGAGCAAAGAGAAAGCCGACCTGGACGAGTGGCTGAAGGACGTCGCACCCTCGACCGACCTGCGCCACTGGTACCACCACGACGTGGAACGCTTCGCCGAGTTCCGCCGCCGCTACATCGCCGAGTTGCACGATCCCGAGCATCAGCAGGCAGTGGAACAACTGCGCGACCTGGCCGCCCATGACAAGGTCACGCTCCTGACCGCCACCAAGGACGCGGACCACAGCGAGGCCGCCGTGCTCGCGCGGTGGCTGAACCAGGACGAGCCGCACGACGCCGGCTGAAGCGGCACCGGCCCTCGCTCGCTCCCGCGCGTCCGGATCATTCCCACCGGGGGTCATTCCCGCCGATGGTGCAGGAGGCGCTCCAGCAGCCGGTAACCGCGTTGCTCCGCCGCGGCCAGTTCGGCGGGATCGATGCCCGCCGGCCACAGCTCGCCCGCGGCGGCGTCGTCGGCCTCACGCAGTTCCACCACGGCCTCGGCCAGGCGCACCTGGATGTCAGGGGGCGGCGGTCCGCAGGGACCGGCCAGCGCCCGCTCCGCGTGTTCCGCCGCCCGGGTGCACGCGGCCAGCGCGCTCTCCACCCGCACCGCGGCATGGTCGTCGACCACGAGCAACGCGCAGATCAGCCCCACGGCGATCCCCAGGAAACTGGCGAGCCCGCGGTCGTGGACGAGCTCACCTGCCGGGACGGGGACGGCCATGTCGCTCAGCAGCAGGGCCAGGGGCGTCACGAAGACGACACCCAGACCGTAGTTGCGGACGACGGCGTACTCCAGCAGGAACTCCAGGAGCACGATCACCAGGGCGAGGGTCGTGGGATCCGGGTGCGCGGCCAGCACGCCGAGTGCGATCAGCAGTCCGACGGCGGTGCCCAGCGTCCGCTGGGCGGCACGTTGCGCCGTCGTCCGGATGTTGACCGAGTGCAGCACCGCGGCCGCCGAGATCGCCGCCCAGTAGCCGTGCCCGAGGCCCAGCAGAAGGGCCAGCCCGCCGGCCACCCCCGTGCCCAGGGTCATCCGCAGCGCCGGAACGACCCTGGCCGAGATGTGGCCGGGGCCGCGGTGGCGCGGTCCCAGCATCAGTTCGGAGGCGCGCTGGACGGCGGGGCCGGCCTCTGGGGCGGCCTGCCCGGTCACGGGGCGGGCTCCGCCACGTGCCGCGGCCGCCGGCCGGGACGCGAGTTCGGGCAGCAGCGGGGTGACCCGGCGGCGCCGGTCCGCGAGAAGCAGGGCCTGCTGCCGCAGGCGCTCCGGCGTCACGGGGACGTCATCGCGCGACGGCCGCGCGGAGCCGATCAGCAGGCACCAGGACATGTCCGTCAGACGCGCGCAGGCCCCCTCGTGGCCGGTGCACCGCACGTCCGCGGGCGGCGTGAGGCCGAGGGAGTGGTACGCGTTGAGGACCGCCACCGTCGCTCGGTGCCGCTTCCGCCCCGTCGCCTTCCCGGCGCCGACCGAGTCCAGGAGTTCCGCCAGCGCGCGCAGCGCCGCGGCGACGGCGAGACGCTGGGGCCGGTCCGGGTGGACGAGCCGGCCCACCAAGGCCAGCCCCCAGGCCACTGCCGACGCCGCGGCGGCCAGCCCGGTCCTCGGCAGGACGTCGGCGAGGGCGGTGGAGCTGTTCGCGGCCACCGCGAAGGAGAAGAGCAGCAGCACCGCGCCCAGCCCGCCCAGCCGGGCGGCGTCACAGGCGAACTTGGCCAGCCCGGCGACCAGGGCCGTCGCAGGCACCACCGCGACCGCACCGGCTCCGCCCGCCCGTGGCTGGGCCAGCGCCGCCAGGGCCGCACCGCAGCCCACGCACGCCGTCATGGCCACCCCGACCAGCGCGAGCACACGGGCACGGCGTGGGTAGGGCAGATTCCGCCCGAACGTGGTGGTGAACGAGCCCAGCATGGCGTACACCGCCAGATCGGGCCGCCCGGCAAGGACGATCGGCAGGGCCACCAGCGCCATGGCCAGTGCCGCGCGCAATGCGAAGAGAAAGGCCCCGTCCACCTGGTGCACGGCCAGTGCACCGCGTGGGGAGAGCACCCGGCCCACTCCGGAGAGCGGGCGCGGCCGGCCACCCCTGAACACGGCGGGAAAGCGCCTGCGCGAAAACGGCATCGTCGGTGTGTGTCCTCTGCCCTGCTTCTGGGGGGATCAATGATTTCGGGAAAAATGCTGTGCGGGACCGGCGCTTTTACGGGATCGACGCACAGGATCCGACGTACGGGATCAATGCTCCGGACGGGTGCGGAGGTCCGCGCCGGGCAGCGGAAATGCCGCTAGTGTGGTGGCGCATGAGCACGTGCTTGCCGCTCTCCGTAATTCCGCGGCTTGCTTGCGCGGTGACCGTGGGCGCTGTGATCGGCGCCGTCGTCGCCTTGCCGACCGACATCCCGATGGGCGTCCTGGCGGGCATCGCCGCGACGGAAACCTTTTTCGTGGTGGTGGGCTGGATCGTGCTGTGGCCGATGGACGCGGCCGAGACACACCGCCATGCCGGACGCGAGGACCTGCGGCCCGTGGCCGAGGAACTCGTCGTGATCGCGGCGGCCTGCTGCGGACTGCTCGGCATCGCGGTGCTACTGCTCAGCAACTCGGACCCCGTTCATGCCGCGACGGCGCTCTGCGGCGTGTTCATGGCCTGGTCGGCGCTGCACCTGATGTACGCCACCCGCTACGCGTACCTCTCCTACCGGTCGTCCGAGGGCGGGATCGATTTCAACTCCGGCGTCCCACCCGCGTACCGGGACTTCTTCTGCTTCAGCTACAACCTCGGTATGACGTACCAGGTGTCGGACACCGGCATTTCACGTTCGGGGATCCGTGCCATGGCATTGCGGCACTGTCTTCTCTCCTATGTGTTCGGCACGAGCATTCTGGCGACCGCCATCAATCTCGTCGCAGGAGTCCTCACGCGCTGAGCACCAGCATCGCGTGATGTGCCGCTCCGGTCAAAGAGGGCCCGTCGATCGCCTGATAAACGGCGGCTGTCTCACCGGGTGAACCAGCCCCCAGAGGAGTGATAAACGGCGCCGATCAGCTCATCGAAAATCCCTCTTTGACTGCCTGCCGTGACGGGGCGGAGGCTTGCCTCGCAGCCCGAGTGAATGTTCGCGGACAATACGACAGGAAGAGGCAGACCGGACGATGAGCGGCATCGAGGATCCGAGCGACGACCTGTCCGTCACCCCGCCCAAGCACTGGGCCGCGGGCGTACCGGCGGTGGCCCACGCGCTGGAGTACTCCCTGGAACAGACCTCGGTGCGGCGGACCGCTCTGACACTGCTGAACATCAACCAGGTCAAGGGAATCGACTGCCCCGGCTGCGCCTGGCCGGAGCCCGGGCCGGGCCGACGGCACCGCAACGAGTACTGCGAGAACGGCGCCAAGCACATCAACGACGAGGCCACCACCCGCCGGGTCACCGCGGACTTCTTCCGCGAACACCCGATCGCCGAACTGGCCGGCAGGTCCGACTACTGGCTCAACCAGCAGGGCCGGCTCACCGAACCCATGGTCAAGCGGCCCGGCGCGACCCACTACGAACCCATCGGATGGGACGAGGCGCTCGATCTGCTGGCCCGGGAACTGAGGGACCTCGACTCTCCCGACCAGGCCCTCTTCTACACCTCCGGGCGGCTGAACAACGAGGCCGCCTTCCTCCTGCAGCTGTTCGCCCGTGCCTTCGGCACCAACAACCTGCCGGACTGCTCCAACATGTGCCACGAGTCCAGCGGATTCGCGCTCCAGGAGACGTTGGGCGTCGGCAAGGGCAGCGTCTCGCTGGACGACATCCACCACGCGGACCTGATCTTCGTCGTGGGGCAGAACCCCGGCACCAACCATCCGCGCATGCTCTCCGCCCTGGAGCAGACCAAGCGCAACGGCGGCCGGATCGTGGCGGTGAACCCGCTGCCGGAAGCCGGCCTGATCCGTTTCAAGAACCCGCAGAAGCCCAGCGGGGTGATCGGCCGCGGCACGCAGATCGCCGACCAGTTCCTGCACATCCGGCCCGGCGGCGACCTCGCCCTCTTCCAGGCGCTCAACCGCCTGCTGCTGGAGGCCGAGGACGCGGCGCCCGGCACCGTGCTCGACCAGGACTTCATCGACGACCGCACCACCGGCTTCGCCGACTTCGCCGCGCACGCGCGGACGGTCTCCTGGGACGACGTCCGCACCGCGACCGGGCTCACCCGCGAGGAGATCGAGCAGGTCCACCAGCGGGTCCTGAACAGCAGGAGGGTGATCGTGTGCTGGGCGATGGGGCTGACCCAGCACAAGCACGGCGTTCCCACCATCCGGGAAGTCGTCAACTTCCTGCTGCTGCGCGGCAACATCGGCCGGCCCGGCGCGGGTGTGTGCCCGGTGCGCGGCCACAGCAACGTGCAGGGCGACCGGACCATGGGCGTGTGGGAGCAGATGCCCCGGTCCTTCCTGGACGCCCTCGGCCGCGAGTTCGCCTTCACCCCGCCCGCCCCGCACGGCCTGGACTCGGTGAACGCCATCCGGGCCATGCGCGACGGCCGCGCCCGGGTCTTCCTCGGCGTCGCCGGCAACTTCGTCCGCGCGACACCCGACAGCCTGGTCACCGAGGAGGCGATGCGACGGTGCCGGCTCACCGCCCACATCTCCACCAAGCTGAACCGCTCGCACACGGTCTGCGGTGCCACCGCCCTCATCCTCCCGACGCTGGGCCGCAGCGACCGGGACGTCCAGGCCACCGGTGAGCAGTTCGTCACCGTCGAGGACTCGATGAACCAGGTCCACGCCTCCCGCGGACGCCTGGCGCCGGCCTCCCCGCACCTGCTCAGCGAGGTCGCGATCATCAGCCGCCTGGCCCGCAGCACGCTGGGGGACGAGCCGGCCATCCCCTGGGAGGAGTTCGAGTCCGACTACGGCACCATCCGGGACCGGATCGCCCGTGTCGTGCCGGGCTTCGAGGACTTCAACGCCCGCGTCGCCGAACCGGGCGGCTTCAAGCTGCCCAACCCCGTCAACCGCGGGGTCTTCCGCACACCGAGCGGCAAGGCGGTCTTCACCCGCAACGAGTTCACCATGCCGCACGTGCCCGCAGGGCATCTGCTGCTGCAGACCCTGCGCTCCCACGACCAGTGGAACACCGTTCCGTACGCCATGAACGACCGCTACCGCGGCATCCACAACGCCCGCCGCGTCGTCCTCGTCAACCCGGCCGACCTCAGCGCCCTCGGACTCGCCGACCGGGACCAGGTCGACCTGGTGAGCGTCTGGCACGACGGGACCGAGCGCCGCGCGGAGGACTTCACCGTCGTCGCCTACCCGGCATCCCGGGGCTCCGCCGCGTCCTACTACCCGGAGACCAACGTCCTGGTACCGCTGGACAGCGTCGCCGACATCAGCAACACACCCACCTCGAAGGCCGTCGTGGTACGCCTGGAACCCATTGCCGCGCGCGGCACGGAGCAGCAGGAGCAGCAGGAGCAGCAGAGCGTGACCGCCGGAAGCGAGCGGTGATCATGGGCCGAGTGACCGCGCGGCGCAGGGTGCTGCGCATACGGGACGGCGTGTCCTCGTACCAGCCGGACACCCTGGCCGCCGAGGAACCCCTGGAGATACGGGTCGGCGGACGGCCGCTCACGGTGACCATGCGCACCCCGGGCGACGACTTCGACCTGGCCGCCGGGTTCCTGGTGAGCGAGGGCGTCGTGCACGCCGTCGAGGACGTCACCGCGATCCGCTACTGCGCCGGCGCCACAGCGGACGGCGGCAACACCTACAACGTGGTGGACGTCGCCCTGGCCCCCGGCGTGCCGGCACCGGACGCCTCGCTGGAGCGGAACTTCTACACCACGTCCTCGTGCGGGCTGTGCGGAAAGGCGAGCCTGGACGCGGTACGCACCTCGGCGGCATGGTCGGTGGCCGAGGACGCGCTGCGCGTGGCACCGGAACTGCCGGCGCTCCTGCCCGACCGGCTGCGGGCGGCACAGCGGGTGTTCGACACCACCGGTGGCCTGCACGCCGCGGGCCTCTTCACGGCCGACGGCGAACTGCTCTGCGTGCGCGAGGACGTGGGCCGGCACAACGCCGTGGACAAGGTGGTGGGCCACGCCCTGCGGTCCGGGCTGCTGCCGCTGCGCGAAACGGTGCTGATGGTGAGCGGCCGGGCCTCGTTCGAACTGGTGCAGAAGGCCGTCATGGCGGGCGTCCCGATGCTCGCGGCCGTCTCCGCGCCGTCCTCACTGGCCGTGGACCTGGCCGCCGAGAGCGGGCTGACCCTGGTCGGTTTCCTGCGCGGTTCCTCGATGAACGTCTACACGGGAGCCGAGCGCCTGCCGCCCCGGCTCGCCGGTCGACCGAAGGAAGAACGACCGAGGAAGGAACGACCGAGGGAAGAAGGACCGCGGCGAGAAGGACTGCGGCGAGAAGGATCGCGGCAAGAAGGGGACGGGAGCGTGGTCAGTCGGAGGCCCACGCCTCCGACAGTCGGTCCAGTGCGGCGGTGATGTCGGCGCGGCGGGCGATGCCGGTCAGGGCCCGGGCCATGACCGAACCCGGCTCCCGGGCGGTGGTCACCAGGCCGACCCGCACCGTCCGGGCGGGCTCCACCAGGGGTAGCGCCCGCATGCCGGGCGGCACTCCGAAGACATGCAGCCAGGCGTGCGGCACGACGCTCGCCCACTGCCCGGTCCTGACGTGGGCGAACAAGGTGGCCACCGAGTCGGTCTCCACGCGGGGCGAAGGCCGCACGCCGGCCTCGGCGAACAGCTCGTCCAGCACCCTGCGGCCCTGCATGTTCCCGGTCAGCAGGCACAGCGGCAGCAGCGACGCCTCCGCCCACGTCGCCGTCGCCCGGTGGCCCACACCGTCCGCGGCGGTGGTCAGCAGCACATACCGCTCCTGGTACAGCGGCGTCGTCCGGAAACCCTCCGGCAGATCCTTGTGGAGGTAGGTGATACCGGCGTCGAACTCGAAGTTCTGCACCTGCCGGAGAATGTCCTCGTGTTGGAGGTCCGCCATGACCTCCACACCGACCAGCGGGTGCGCCACGCAGAAGGGGCTGGTCAGCAACGAGACCGCGCCGGTCGCGGTCGGAATCACGCCGATGCGCAGGGTGCCGCTCAGCCCGGTGCGCAGGGCGCCCACCTCGTCCTTGAGGGCGTCACGGTCGGCCAGGATCCGCTGCGCCCACACCACGATGCGCTCGCCCTCGGGCGTGAGGCCCTCGTACTTCCGGCCGCGCCGGACCAACGGAACGTCCAGTTCCTCCTCCAGCTTCCGGATCGCCTCCGACAGCGCCGGCTGCGATACGTAGCAGGCCTGCGCGGCACGCGCGAAGTGGCGTTCCCGGGACAGGGCCACGAGGTACTCGAGTTGACGAAACAGCACGTCAAGGGTCTACCCGACGACACACCGGAATGCCAGTCGCCGGCAGGCCCGCGTTCACCGCGCTCGAACACCCGCCACTCGCTCCAGGTATTCCTCGAATTGCGCGACCGGGCGAGCCATCGCACGGCCGACAGCCTGCTGGGCGCCTTCCGTCAGGTCGCCGACGAGGGAAACGCCGTGGGCCGGGAGGGGGCCCGTACGCCGGCTGTGTGCGTACGCCGGCTGTGTACGGGCCCCCGGTGCGGTGCTCCTTCGTCGGAGGAACTACTCCCGGGCGGTCTTTCGGCGTCGCATCCACCACAGGAGGGCTCCGCCGGTCACGGCGAGTGCCGCGGCGATGCCGCCGATCAGGCCGACCGGCGCGTCGTTGCCGGTGTGGGCGAGGCCGCCGCCGGGCTGGCCGGGTGCGGGGGCCCGGGACACGGGCGCACTGGCCGTGGGTGCCGGGCTGGGGGTGCTGCCGCCGCCCTGGCCGCTGTGGGTGGGGGAGGGGGTCGGCCCGGTCGTCTGTGTCGGGGTGGGCGTCGGCTGTCCCCCGCCGCCGCTGCCGGTGTCGTCGGCGGCGGTGTTGCCGCCGAGGAGCAGGTGTCCCTTCGCTTCGGTGTCGTCGGTGAGGGTCCTCACGCCGGTCTGCGTCTGCCGGGGCAGATAGCGGTGCTCGACGGTGAAGCGGACCTTGCTGACGTTCTGCTTGGGCTGCTTGCTCATGTCGACGCCGCCCACGATGTAGATCTGCGTGGTGCCGTTCGCGGGGACGTCGTACTGGAACTCGCCGTGCGTGTAGATGTAGCGGTACTTCTGGAACAGGGCCTCGCGGGTCCAGTTCTGGTTGGGGGCGCGCAGCGGCCAGCGGGAGACGTCACCACTGTTGATGATCTTGTGGTAGTCGGTGGGCGCCTTGGCGTCCTGCTGGCGGATGTACTCGGCCGCGACACGGGCGGTGTAGACGCGCCGCAGATCCGCGTACTGGGGCGCGGTGTTGATGGTCTTCTCCACCGCGGGCACGATCATGCGGTCGATGACGCGCTGGGCCGCCCTGGTCTCCGCCTCGTTCGGCGTGCAGATCGGCTCGCCGGGGCCCGGGGTGCGCGTGGTCTGCGCGGTCGACTTCAGGCGCAGGGGGGTGTCGAGGATGTAGATCCCGCCGTCCTGCTCGCGGACCTGCGCGGTCTTCGGCTCGATCCAGTTGCGCAGGCCGGGCATGCACGGGCGGCCGTTCTGCTTGGGCAGCGCCGCCCAGTACCGCTTGCCCAGGTCGGTCTTGGGGTCCATGGCCTTGTAGAAGTCGTGCTTCATCTGGAGGTCGGCCTCCAGCAGCACCCGGCCGGCGTCGGTCCTGCCGAACCTGGCGTCCATGATGCGGTCGGGCTCGTCCGGGTTGAGGTTGACCCAGAACTTGTCGGGGGTCAGGGCGAGCCAGGTGAAGAACGCGTCGGAGATGAGCTGGGCCTTCGCCTTGCCGCCCCAGCCGGACCGCTCGCTGGGGTCCTCCTTCGCGTCGAACGCGAAGTCGACGCCCTTGCCCTTGACCGGCTTGCCGATGTACTTCAGGTCCAGGGTGGAGAAGTCCACGCCGCCGGGGCCGCGGGGAAGGCCGCCCGGGTTGGCCATCCGCGTGCGCTCCAGTTGCCGTGCCATGTCCGCCGGAGTGGGCCGGGACTGGCGGATCAGGTCGGTGGCGCCGCCCCGGCTGGTGCCGGACCGGCCGGGTGGCTGCAACAGGTTGCTCGTCGCGCGCTGACCGCCCTTCGGGGCGAGTTCCACGCGGTCGGAGCGGTAGTTGTACTCGGTGACCCGGTTTCCGCCGGCGGTCTGCCTCAGTTCCCTCAGGAAGTTCTTCGCGTCGCTCTTCTGCTCCTCGGCGAAGACGTACTTCATCCGGGAGTCCTTCCAGGCGGGGTCCTTCGCCCAGGCCCGGTCCTTGGGTATCTGCTCCCGCTCGGGGGAGCCGTTGGACTTGATCTCCAGGATCTGCTTCGTGCTCTTGTTGTAGGCGTCGAGCTTGCGCCGGTAGGTCTTGCCGGTGTCGGGGTCCTTGAACTCGACCTCCTTCTGGCAGATCCAGTCCGGCCCGACCAGGCCGTGATCCTTGATCACCTTGCGTTCGAAGGCGTAACCGCGCGGGTAGTTGCCGGAGTTGGTGATGTACTTGGCGTCACGCCAGTCGGTGAAGTCGGCCCACGCGGTGGGGTTCTTCTTCCTGGCCTGGAGCCAGGACCACCAGATCCGGTCGACCGGCTTGGACTTCGGAGGCTGCTTCGCCAGCTTGTCCAGCCGGTCGATGTCCTCCTGGGACGGGCCCTGGAGGCCGTCCCACTGCTTGGCCGGGTTGACGTACTCGTAGGTGTCCCACTGGGACTTGGCCCGGGAGGCGTCGAACTCCGGCAGGCCGACGGTCGGACTGGTGGTGCTGGGCAGGCCGTACATCTCGTCGCAGCGCTTGCCCGGGTCCAGCGGCTTGGGCGCCGGAGCGGCCTGCGCGGACGTCAGCCCGGTCAGGCCGGTGACGGCCATGACCGATACGCACATCAGGGTGAGCGAGGAGCGGCCCAGAGCGCGCAGTCGCCCTGTTCTGGTCGATAATGTCACGATGCGTGTGTCCCCCTGGGGGCCCAGCAGAGCAGGGCTCCGTGGCGTCAGGGGCCCCCGTGCAATGTGTGACGCCGCAGAGCAACCCCAACCTTAGAAGTTCCTGTGTGCCGAAATCGCCGACACGTTCGACGCGTACACGGTCAACTCCGTTCCCTCGCAGGACCGTTACAAGAGTGACCGCTCGGCGGGCGCTACGGTCGGTTGCCATGACCGAAGAGGACTACGAGAACCTGCGGGAGCTGGACCGGCTGCGGTCGGACAATCCGCAGCTGAACGGCTGGCTGGAGTCGATGCGGGAGAGGTTCCCGGCCTGGAACGAACGGCACGGCGGAGGCTGGGACTTCGGCCTGGCGTCCATCGGGCGCCTCCAGGCGCTGGTGCGGGACGTCTACGACGGCAGCTGTGCGCGGGCGGACGCCGACAAGGACAGCGACTTCCTGCAGGTCGCCTCCTGGTATCTGGGGGAGGTCCACAACCGGCACTACGGGTCGGTGTGGCAGTGGCACCCGGACGCGCTCGCGGTCGATCCGCCCGTCCGCCCGTTCGTCATCCAGCCGTTCGAGCGGTTGGAGGAGTTCCCCGACGAGGACGGCATCGAGGAGGACGGCCGTCCCGTGTACACACCGGTGGAACGGCTGTGCGGGTTCATGCTCCCGGACCAGGGCGACCTGGTCGAGGACACGCTGATCCACGTACCGCCCTCGGACCGCTCCTGAGCCGCGGAACCGCCGATGGGGGGATCCTGTGACGGCCGCCCCGAGACCACCTCACGCTGATCGTCGCTCACCGTCAGGACAAGGAACGGTGCACCGCCGCGCTCTCGGACCGCTGCCGCGCCCGGTCAGGCCGCTTTCCGGGTGGCGCGGTAGAGGGCCTCGGAGGTGGTGATCAGTTCGCGCTGTTCCTGCTCGGAGCCCACCATCGGCTGGGAGCCGTTGAGCGGCACCTGGGCGCTCTCCGGCAGGAACTTCACGGTCAGCAGGCCGATGGCACCGGCCAGCATCAGGTAGTAGGCGGGCATCAGGTCGTCACCGGTGCCGTTGACCAGGGCAGCGGTGACCAGCGGGGTGGTGCCGCCGTACTCGCCGCCGGTGGAGAAGCCCTGGACCATACGGCCCAGTAGCAGGAGCACCGGTGCGGCGAGGCCGATGGTCGAGTAACCGGGGATCACACCGATGGCGAACGTGCCGATCGCCATCATGATCATGGTGGTGGCGAGGACCTTCTGCCGGCCCAGACGGTCGCCGAGGGGCCCGAACACCAGACCGCCCAGCGGCCGCACCACGAACGCCGCGGCGAAGGTCGCGAAGGAGGAGATCACCTGGGCGCCCGGTGAGGCGCCGGGGAAGAAGACCTTGCCGATGGTGGCGGCGAGGTAGCTGTAGACGCCGAAGTCGAACCACTCCATGCAGTTTCCGAGGGCCGAGGCCCCGACCGCGCGCCTGAGCAGCGGCGGCTCCACGATCCGGACGTCCTCCTCGCGCAGGGCGCGCCTGCTCCGGTGGAGCCTGCGGGTCAGTTCCTCACGTACCTGATGGGGCAGGTGCGCGGCGGTGTCCCGCAGCCGTTCCGCGCCGGAGGGGTCGTCCCGGCCCTCTGGGGTCACATCCACACCATGCCGCCTTGCATGTTCGTCCTCCGACCCCGACGGTGGACCCCGCCCGGTCAGCGGCGGGCGAGGCGCCGCTCGCCGCCGGCACCGGGGTTGTAGGCGAGTTCATAGTGGCTGAAGACGGAGGGTTCCTCCGCGGCGGGCAGTACGCCGTCGGTGTCGATCGACGGTGCCTGCTTCACCACCTTCTTCGTGTAGGCGACCTTCAGATAGCCCGGGCCGACGGTCGCGCCGATGAGCGGGACGAACGCCAGGCGGCGCCGGGTCGGCACGCCCACCGTGACGGTCGCGAAGAAAGGCTCGTCGGTCGTGGTGTCGACGTAGACGGACTCCAGTGTGCCGATCTTGCCGCCGTCCATATCGACGACGTCGCGTCCGCGCCATTCACGGATGTCGCCGGCCTCGAACATCACTGACCTCCAGGGGAAGGTGCTCCGGGGCTCCTGGATCACGGGAATCTCGGATTCCGGGACTGGACTCCTTCTCTTGTTCCCCGGATGCGCGACTTCATCGTGGTCCGGCGCCGGGGTCCGTCCGGACGGGTCACAGGTCCGCGACCCGGTGGGTGGGGCGGCCGGCCAGGACGGTGAGCAGCACGGGCAGCCGTTGACGGTGACGGCCTGGAGCGCCCGCAGCGGGGTGAGGGCCTGCTCGGCTCCGTGCGGGGGCTGGGTGAGGTCCCGGCTCGGGCGGCGGTGGCGGCCGCCGGCCATGACGGCGAGCGGTGGGTGGGGGCGATCGGCCAGTGGGAGCCCAGGGCGACCCGTGCGCCCGCCTCCACCGGTCGATGGCGGCCGGGATGCGATCACCGTGGCGGCCGGCCCGGCCGGAGACGGGCGAGCGGCCCGGAGCCTGCCTTGGGGTGCAGGCTCCGGGCCGCTCACTGGAAGGCACCGGCGGTCCCGGGGGGAGGCTGCCGCCGGTTCCGGGGGAGAGGGGAGGCGGTCCAGGGCAGAGAGAGGGGAGGGGAGGGGAGGGGAGGGGAGGGGAGGCGGTCCGGGGGAGCGGGCCGCCGGTCAGCAGGGACCGAGGTCCTGCCAGACGCCCCACTCGCCGGTGGTGCCGGGCTCCTCGCCCTGCGTCCACCACTTGGCCTTCCACGTGTGGCTCTTGTAGGAGACCGTCTGACCGCCGGTGTACACCTTGTTCTTGTCCCAGGGGGCCGCGGTGCACTGGTTGCCGCTGCCGCCGGTGACGGTCAGGGCGTACGTCGCCGAGTGGCTGCCGGAGGCGCCGGAGCCGGTGACGGTCACGGTGTACGTGCCGTTGAGGGCCGCCGAGGTCGTGGACAGGGTCAGCGTGGAGGAGCCGCCCGCGGTCACGGAGGTGGGGCTGAGTGAGGCGGTGACCCCCGCCGGAACTCCGCTGACGCTGAGGTTCACCGTCTGGGCGCTGCCCCGCGTCACGGCCGTCTTCACCGTGGCGGTGGTGGACTGACCGGCCGTCACCGAGCCGGAGGCCGGGCTGAGCGCCACCGAGAAGTCGCTGGACGGGGTGGTGCTGCCGCCGGTGAAGGGCTCGAAGATGTGGGAGAAGTCCCAGGTGTTCTGCTGGATGCCGGAGCAGTTGTCCGCGGCCGAACCGCCCGCGCAGCTTCCGTTGTCCCGCTGCAGCGCCCAGAAGGAGAGGGTGTTGATGCCCTTGGAGACCGCCCAGTCGTAGACGGTACGGGCGTTGGCCAGGCTGAAGGTCTCGGCCGGCCCGAAGTCGTCGACGCCCGGCATCTCGGTGACGCCGATCATGCCCCACAGCTGCGCGGGAGTCTTGCCCGGGTAGAGCGAGGCGAGCGTGTTGTACAGCCCCTGGGCGGCGGTCTGGGTGTCCTTCGCCATGTCGTGGGGCTGGTTGTCGTAGTAGTCGAACGTCATGATGTTCACGACGTCGACCCGGGTTCCGTTGCTCACCGCGTTGCGCAGCAGCGCCTTGCCGTTGTCCGCGAGGCCGCTGGTGGTGGTCGGCAGGGTGTAGGAGATCTCCACCTTGCGGCCGTTGGACGCCGCCCAGTCCTCGACCATCTTGACGGCCTTGTTGCGCCGGTCGATCGCGGCGGTGTTGTCCAGCGAGTCGACCTCGACGTCCATGTCGAGGCGCGAGATGTCGTAGGTCGTGATGACCTTCTCGTACGCGGCGGCGATCTGTGCGACGTCGGTGCAGCTGTCGGCGATCTCGGTGCCGGTGGTGTCGGCGGTGTAGCCGCCGAACGACGGGATGACGTCGCCGCCGTTCGCCTGGATGGTCTTGATGTCGCTGCCGAAGGTCGACGAGGCGATCGGCATGCTCGTGTCGCCGTTCCAGTACGGCGTGCACGAGCCCTTGGAGGCCGTCTGCAGGAACGCCATCGTCAGGTGCTTGGCGCCGGACTGGGCGGACAGGGCGGCGGGGCTCTCGCCGGTCCATGCCTCGAAGTAGGGAGCGAAGACATGGCTCGGCAGCGGTGTCGCCGCCTGAGCCGTGCCGGTGCTCGACAGCGCGAGGCCCACCGAGGCCGCGGCCGTGGCGGCCGCGGTCAGGGCCGCGCGGAAGGAACGCATGAGTCTCATGTCAGTCCCGGTGTGAGGAGGGGGGTTTCGCCAATTCCCTTACGGAGGGGAGTGGTTGACGCCTATGGGATATCGCCCGCTCACCGGGTGGGTCAATGGTCTGGACCAAAAAGGGACTAGACCACTTTCCCGGCCTCGGAGCTCCTCCGCCTGGACAGGGCCCACGAGGCCGGACTGGACCACCTGCGTCATGAAGTGGTTCGGTGCCGGCAGCGCCGTAGGCTACGGCGCTGCCGAGGACGCGCTCGGGCGGCTTCGCGACCGTCGTGTACTGGGTGTCGCAGACGTTCGCCGGTGCCGGTGCCGACCCGGCCTGACAGGCCGACCAGGAGCCGGCCCTGCGCTCCGCCGTAGGCACCGGCGCCCTCGGCGTGGACGCCCTCGGCCCGCTGGTCACCCGCCTCGCGGCCGGCGGCGAGATCCGCGGCTGAGCCCGAAGCGTCGGCTGGGCCCGGGGTGTCGGCTGGGCCCGAGGTGTCGGCTGAGCCTGGCGAGCGGCTGAGTCCGGGTGATCGGTCTGCCGTACGACCTCTGATTCCGGACTGTCGTACGACCCCTCATACCAGAGCGGGATGATCCCCGGGCGATTTTGTCAACTGCCCACCGCACATGATGCGCGGGTGACTACGGTGAGTGGCCGTCGGGAGACGCAGTGCCGCTCTCCGCGGACCGGCCGACCGGCACAGCGATGGCGCATGCCCGCTCGCGCCCCACGCGCGAGCTCACAGGCCCGATGGACCAGTACGAGGATCAGATGTCTCACCTCCGTGCACCGGCCGCCCGCGCAGACCGCCGTGAGGGCGGACGGCACGGGCGGCCGGTCACCCGCACCGTCCCCTCGCTGCCCGAGACCCACATGCGGCCCCAGCTGCTCCGCCTCGCGGTGCTGCCGCCGACCGCGGTCGCCCTCGGGGCGGGCGCCGCCGTGCTCTTCACCGTCCGCTCCACCGGCGCCCGCCCCGGCCTCGCCCTGTGGGCGGTGCTCGCCGGGGCATCGGCGGTGACGCTCGCCGGCATCGTCACCGCCGCCGTCGCCGCCGGGCGCGCGGTCCGGTCGGTGAACGAGCGGATCGACGCGCTGCGCCGCGGCACGGCACGCCGCGAGGGCGACCTGCAAGCCCTCGTCGACGCGCTGCGCCACGGCGAGAGCCCGCCCGAACGCCGGCCGCGCGGCGGGCCGCCGGACGGCGCCGACGAGTTCGAACTGCTCGCCGCCGACCTGGCCCGCGCCCACGACGGGGCGGTCGCTGCCGTCGTCCAAGCCAGCCGGCTCTCCAGCCATGCGGGCAGCGAGCAGAAGCTCGAGGTCTTCGTCAACCTCGCACGGCGCCTGCAGTCCCTGGTGCACCGCGAGATCTCCATCCTCGACGAGCTGGAGAACCAGATCGAGGACCCCGACCTGCTCAAGGGCCTCTTCCACGTCGACCACCTCGCCACCCGGATCCGTCGCCACGCCGAGAACCTCGCCGTCCTCGGCGGCGCGGTCTCCCGCCGCCAGTGGAGCCGTCCCGTCTCCATGACCGAGGTGCTCCGCTCCGCCATCGCCGAGGTCGAGCAGTACTCCAGGGTCAAGCTCGTCCCGCCCGTCGACGGACGGCTGCGCGGCCACGCCGTCGCCGACGTCATCCATCTGCTGGCCGAACTCGTCGAGAACGCCACGGTGTTCTCCGCCCCGCAGACCCAGGTCCTGCTGCGCGCGGGCCTCGTCACCTCCGGGCTCGCCGTGGAGGTCGAGGACCGGGGCCTCGGCATGCCCGTCGGCGAACAGGTCAGGATGAACTCCCTGTTGGCCGACCCCGACCAGGTCAACGTCGCCAGTCTGCTCGCGGACGGCCGGATCGGCCTGTTCGTGGTCTCCCAGCTCGCCAAGCGGCACGGCATCACCGTCCGGTTGCAGACCAACATCTACGGCGGAGTGCAGGCCGTCCTGGTCATTCCGCAGGCGCTGCTGGGGGCCGGGCCGGGGACGGCATCCGAGGCTCCCGCGGACGGGCGGCAACCGCGGCAACCGCAGCGAACGCAGCCCGCGCCGGGCGACGGTCCACGCCGGTCCCCGGCTGCAGGACCGCCGTACGCGGCCGGTCCGGGCTACGCCCCGGCCGGTGACGGGGGCGGGCAGGGCGGCGGTGGGCGTGACGGCCGTGTCGAGAAGCACTCGGCGCCCCCGGCCGGTTCCGCATCGGTGCCGGTTGCGGGCGGCGGGCGCGTCCTCGGCCCCGTCCCGTCGGCCGGGGACAACGGGACGGACGGCCCTGCGGCGACCGGAGCGGAGGCCGCCCGCGAGCTTCCGCCGACCGGCACGCACGCACCACCGGCGGCCGGCGGCGGTCCCGCGCCCCTGCCCCGGCGCGGCGCCCGTTCGGGGCGGGCGAACCCTGCGGAGGCGGTGCCCGGCATCCGGCCCGGGGACCGCGCCGCCGTGGCCGCGAACGCGGGGGTCGTGCCCACCCCGCGCGGCGGCCTGGTGCGCGGCACGATGGGCAAGCCGCAGCTGCCGCAGCGCCGTGCGCAGGAGCACATCGTGCCCCAGTTGCGCGGCGGCCCGGCGCCCCGTCAGGACGGCGAGGTCTTCACCGGGCACGATCCCGGCCTGATGGCCGCGTTCCAGCGCGGGATGGGACTCGCCGAGTCCCAGCAACGCCGGGAACCGCGTCCGGCGGACGCGGGGTCGGGGGACGAGACGGAGACGCGGGCAGAGGCGGACACGGTGGCGAACCGCCCGGACGACGGGCCCGGCTCCTCGACCGTGGCGACCGCGGCCCCATCCCGGGGCGGCGTGTCCTCCCTGGACGTACCACCCCATGACGCGCCACCGACCCCCGAGCCCCGGCCCGCGCCCATGCCGTCCACGTCCGGGCAGCCCCTGCCACCCGTGTCCGCGCCCATGCCGTCCACGTCCGACCTCACCGCCCGGCACGACGGGAGCGCGCCGCCCGGATGACCCGCACCAGCACGACCGGAATCGCCGGAATGACCGGCAGGACGGGCCCACCGTCCCCGCGAGCCCCGGAGCCCGTCCCCGCCCACGCGTGCTCGCCCACCCGAGAATCCGCCCGCACCCCCAAGCCGACCCCCACTCGCCCTCCCCCTCCCCCTCCCCCTCCCACTTCCACCCCCACCCCCACCTCCAGCGCTCCCGCAGACCTTCGTACCCCAAGGAGTCGATCCACCATGGCGAGCGATGCGCCGACCGGCCAAGTTTCCGACCTCGACTGGCTGATGAGCGGCCTCGTGCAGTGTGTACCGCACACCACCAGCGCGGTCCTGCTGTCCTGCGACGGACTGGTGAAGTCCGTCCACGGCCTGGACCCCGACAGCGCCGACCACATGGCCGCGCTGGCCTCCGGTCTGTACTCCCTCGGCCGCAGCGCCGGAATCCGCTTCGGCGACGGGGGTGACGTACGGCAGGTCGTCGTCGAACTCGACTCGACCCTGCTGTTCGTCACCACGGCCGGCTCCGGCACCTGCCTCGCCGTGCTGGCCGGCCGCGAGGCCGACGCGGCGGTCCTGGGCTACGAGATGGCGATGCTGGTCAAGAGCGTCCGCCCCTATCTCGTGACCGCGCCCCGCCAGTACACCGTCGAACCCCCGGCGCTGCGGCCTTGAGCGCGGCGGCGGCCGGCGACGGGCCCTGGCTCGACGACGCGGCCGGACGGCTGGTGCGCCCCTTCACGGTCAGCAACGGCCGAACCCGGCCCAGCATCGCACTCGACCTCGTGTCGCAGGTGATGGCGACCGGGGTGACGCCGCTGGGGTATCTCGGCCCCGAGCACGGGCAGGCGCTCGAACTGTGCCTCGCCCCCGTCTCGGTGGCCGAGATCGCCGCCCATCTGAGGCTGCCGGCGGCGGTGGCCAAGGTGCTGCTGTCCGACCTCGTCGACTGCGGCGCCCTCACCACGAAACCCCCCGTGACCCACCACCACCCCAGTGACCGGGCTCTTCTGGAGGCAGTGCTCGATGGACTACGACGACAGCTCTGACCACGGCGGCGGCCACGACCGCGGCGGCGGGTACGACGGAGGCGGGCGCGACTACGGCGGGCGCGACTACGGGGGACACGACCGTGGCGCGCACGACCAGGGCGGCGCCTCGGACCCGTTTCCGACGGCGCTCAAGGTCCTGGTGGCGGGCGGGTTCGGCGTGGGCAAGACGACCTTCGTCGGCGCCGTCAGCGAGATCGCGCCGCTGAGCACGGAGGAACTCCTCACCACGGTCAGCGAGGGCACCGACAATCTCGACGGCATCGAGAACAAGGTCGAGACGACCGTGGCGATGGACTTCGGGCGCATCACCCTCGACCCGCGGCACGTGCTCTACCTGTTCGGAACACCCGGTCAGGAGCGGTTCTGGTTCATGTGGGACGAGCTGTCGGAGGGCGCGCTGGGCGCGGTGATCCTCGCCGACACCCGCCGCCTCCAGGAGTGCTTCGCGGCCGTCGACTTCTTCGAGCAGCGCGGTCTCTCCTTCGTCATCGCCGTCAACGAGTTCGACGGCGCCCACCGCTACCACCCCGACGAGGTGCGCTCCGCCCTCGACCTCGACCCGGAGATCCCCGTGGTCCGCTGCGACGCCCGTATCTCCAGCTCGGGGGTGCAGACCCTGCTGACCCTCGTACGGCACCTCCTCGCCCAGGCCCCGCACGGCGCCGGAGCCCGGCCATGAGCTACGGCCCGCCGCGCCCGGCCGGTCGCCTGCTGCTCACCCCCGAGGACACCGAGGCCCCCGCCCGCACCCTGCGGTTGCGCAGGCTCGGTCTGGGGGAGCGCCCCGAACCCGCCCTCGATGCCTTCGCGGACCGGCTCGCCGAGCGCACCCGGGCGCCGTACGCGATGGTCAACTTCCCCGGTGAGAACGGGCAGTTCTTCGCCGGGCTGCACCGGCCCGCGCGGGACGTCCTGAACGTCGACACTCCCGCCCCCGCCGCCCCCGCCACCTCCACCGGCGGCGACGGCCCTACGGCCCCCACCGTGCCGGCGGACGCGACCGCCCCCGCCGACGGCGAGGGCCCGCGGCCCGAGGTGGGCCGCTACCTCGCCCGCGATCACGGCTTCTGCCCTCATGTGGTGGCCCGGCGCAGGGCACTGGCGCTGGAGGACGTCCGCGACTATCCGCGGTTCGCGGGCAATCCGGTGGTCGACGAGTTCGGCATCCGCTCCTACCTCGGCGCCCCGCTCATCGACAGTGCGGGGATGGTGCTGGGCACGGTGTGCGTCGTCGATGTCGCGCCGCGGCCGTGGGGCCGCGAAGGCCTGGACACCATCAAGTCGGCGGCGGCCGAACTCACCCGGCGGCTGGAGGAGAGGGAGCCGGACGGCTTCGGTGTGTGACGGGCGGGGTGGCCGGGTCGGTGCTGGGCGGCCGGCGCGGGTGGCTGCCGCGTGGCTGACGAGGGCGGTGTGAAGGAAAGCTGTGGCCGCGTTTAAGAAATCCTCGATGGACCGGCGCGCCGTCGTACGGCAGATTGCTGTGCGATCCCACCCCTCTCCCCGGACGCGGGTCCCTCCGGCATGCCCGGATCCCGTCCGGGGCGCCAACCACAGGAGCCGTTGCGTTGAAGGCGCTGGTCAAGCAGAAGGCGGAGCCCGGACTGTGGCTCGCGGACGTCCCCGAGCCCGCCATCGGGCCCGGTGACGTACTGATCAAGGTGCTGCGCACCGGTATCTGCGGCACCGACCTGCACATCCGGGCCTGGGACGGCTGGGCGCAGCAGGCGATCAGCACGCCGCTCGTGGTCGGTCACGAGTTCGTCGGCGAGGTCGTCGAGACCGGGCGCGCCGTCGGGGACATCAAGGCCGGCGACCGGGTCAGCGGCGAGGGTCACCTGGTGTGCGGCAAGTGCCGCAACTGCCTGGCCGGGCGCCGCCATCTGTGCCGGGCCACCATCGGTCTGGGCGTGGGCCGCGACGGCGCCTTCGCCGAGTACGTCGCCCTGCCCGCCTCCAACGTCTGGGTGCACCGCGTTCCCGTGGACCTCGACATCGCCGCGATCTTCGACCCGTTCGGCAACGCCGTGCACACCGCGCTGTCCTTCCCGCTGGTCGGCGAGGACGTGCTGATCACCGGTGCCGGACCGATCGGCCTGATGGCCGCGGCCGTGGCCCGGCACGCCGGCGCCCGCAACGTCGTGATCACCGATGTGAGCGAGGAGCGCCTGGAGCTGGCCCGCAAGGTCGGCGTGAGCCTCGCGCTCAACGTCGCCGAGTCGACGATCGCCGAGGGGCAGCGGTCGCTCGGCCTGCGCGAGGGCTTCGACATCGGCCTGGAGATGTCCGGCCGCCCCGAGGCGATGCGCGACATGATCGCCAACATGACGCACGGCGGCCGGATCGCCATGCTCGGCCTGCCCGCCGAGGAGTTCCCGGTCGACTGGGCCCGGATCGTCACCTCGATGATCACCGTCAAGGGCATCTACGGCCGTGAGATGTTCGAGACCTGGTACGCGATGTCGGTGCTGCTGGAGGGCGGGCTGGACCTCGCCCCGGTGATCACCGGCCGGTACGGCTACCGCGACTTCGAGGCGGCGTTCGCGGACGCGGCCAGCGGCAAGGGCGGCAAGGTCATCCTCGACTGGACCGCGTAACCCCCCCGTCACCCGCAAGCACCTTCAGGAGATCCCCCCTATGTTCGACACCGTCCGCGACGACCTCCGCGCCACCCTCGACGAGATCCGTGCCGCCGGTCTGCACAAGCCCGAGCGCGTCATCGGCACCCCTCAGTCCGCGACCGTCAGCGTCACCGCGGGCGGCCGCCCCGGCGAGGTCCTGAACTTCTGCGCCAACAACTACCTGGGCCTGGCCGACCACCCCGAGGTGATCGCCGCCGCCCACGAGGCCCTGGACCGCTGGGGCTACGGCATGGCCTCCGTGCGCTTCATCTGCGGCACGCAGGAGGTGCACAAGGAACTCGAGGCGCGGCTGTCGGCGTTCCTCGGCCAGGAGGACACGATCCTGTACTCCTCCTGCTTCGACGCCAACGGCGGTGTGTTCGAGACGCTGCTCGGCCCCGAGGACGCGGTCATCTCCGACGCCCTCAACCACGCCTCCATCATCGACGGCATCCGCCTGTCCAAGGCCCGCCGCTTCCGCTACGCCAACCGCGACATGGCGGACCTGGAACGCCAGCTGAAGGAGGCGAACGAGGGCGGCGCCCGGCGCAAGCTGATCGTCACCGACGGCGTCTTCTCCATGGACGGCTATGTCGCCCCCCTGCGTGAGATCTGCGACCTCGCCGACCGCTACGACGCCATGGTCATGGTCGACGACTCGCACGCCGTCGGCTTCGTCGGCCCCGGCGGCCGCGGCACCCCCGAGCTGCACGGCGTGATGGACCGCGTCGACATCATCACCGGCACCCTCGGCAAGGCCCTCGGCGGCGCCTCCGGCGGGTACGTCGCCGCGCGCGCCGAGATCGTCGCCCTGCTGCGCCAGCGCTCCCGCCCGTACCTGTTCTCCAACACCCTCGCGCCGGTGATCGCGGCGGCCTCCCTGAAGGTTCTGGACCTGCTGGAGTCGGCCGACGACCTGCGGGTCCGGCTGGCCGAGAACACCGCGCTGTTCCGCTCCCGCATGACCGAGGCGGGCTTCGACATCCTCCCCGGCGACCACGCCATCGCACCCGTGATGATCGGCGACGCGGCGAAGGCCGGACGGATGGCCGAGCTGCTGCTGGAGCGGGGCGTGTACGTGATCGGCTTCTCCTACCCGGTGGTGCCCCAGGGCCAGGCCCGCATCCGCGTCCAGCTGTCCGCCGCGCACTCCACCGAGGACGTCGAACGCGCGGTCGACGCCTTCGTCGCGGCCCGCGCGGAGCTGGAGGGCTGAAGGGCGCACGGCTGACCGGCCCGCGTCCCGGACGGCCGGCGGTCTTGCGATAATCGATCTCATGATCGAAGCGCGGCGGTTGCACATCCTCCGTGCGGTGGCCGACCACCGTACGGTGACAGCGGCTGCCGCCGCGCTGTACCTGACGCCCTCGGCCGTCTCGCAGCAGCTCACGGCCCTGGAGCAGGAGACCGGGCACCGGCTGGTGGAGCGCGGCGCGAAGGGCGTACGGCTGACCCCGGCCGGCGAGATCCTGCTCAGCCACACCAACGCCGTCCTGGCCCAACTGGAGCGGGCGGAGGCCGAACTGGCGGCCTACGGTTCGGGCGCGGCCGGCACGGTCACCGTCGCCTCCTTCGCCACCGGCATCGCCGAGGTGGTGGCACCCGCGGTGGCCCACCTGGCCGAGGCCGCGCCCGGCATCCGCATCCGCGTCCGGGACGCCGAGGGCGACGCCAGCCTGCCGATGGTGCTGGACCGGCAGGTCGACGTGGCGGTCGCCGTGGAGTACCGGGGCGCACCGCCCGCGGACGACCCCCGTCTCACCCACGTCCCGCTGTACGCCGAGCCCTTCGACGCGGTCGTCCCGGTCACCCACCGCGTGGCCGACGCGGCCGAGGTGCCGCTGGCCGAGCTGGCCAAGGACCCGTGGATCAGCCCCTACCCGGGCAACCCGTGCCATGACGTGGTCGTTCTGGCCTGCGAGACCGCCGGGTTCCAGCCCCGTATCGACCACTCCTCCGACGACTTCCGCGCGGTCGTGGCCCTCGCCGCGGCCGACGCGGGCGTGGCCCTCGTCCCGCGCTCCGCGCTGCGCGGCATGGATCTCGCGGGCGTGGTCGTCCGGCCCGTCGACGGTGTGGCGCCCACGCGCCGGGTCTTCGCGGCCGTGCGCCGGGGCGCGGAGGAGCACCCGTTGATCCGCCCGGTGCTGGACGCGCTGGGCGAGGCCGCCCGGACGTGAGGCTTCCGTAACAGGGCCGTCTCATATTCGGGATAGCGTCCCGGATATGAGACAAACCGAGGAGAGCCTGCCGGACCCGGCGGGCCTGCCCGACCCGATGAGCCCGCCGGACCCGGTGGACGCCCGTCTCGGCGCCCGGCTGGCCCAGCTCAGGACCGAACGCGGCTGGTCGCTGGGGGAGCTGGCGGAGCGCAGCGGAGTGAGCCGGTCCACCCTGTCGCGGGCGGAACGCGCCGAGACCAGCCCCACCGCCGCGCTGCTGAACCGGCTGTGCCACGTGTACGGGCGGACCATGTCCCAGCTGCTCAGCGAGGTCGAGGCGGAGCCCGCCCCGCTGGTACGGGCCGCCGACCAGCCCGTGTGGGAGGACCAGGACTCCGGCTTCGTACGGCGCTCGGTGTCGCCGCCGCACACCGGGCTGCGCGGCGAACTCGTCGAGGGCCGGCTCGATGCCGGCGCCGACATCGCCTACGATCGTCCGCCCGTCGCCGGTCTGGAGCAGCACATCTGGGTGCTGGACGGGGCCCTGGAGGTGACCGAGCGGGACACAGTGCACCGGCTTGGGGCCGGTGACTGCCTGCGGACGCGGGTGTGGGGGCCGACACGGTTCCGGTGCGCGGACGACACCGGTGCGCGCTACCTGCTGGCGGTGGTGCGGCCGTGACCGTGCGACCCCCGGCCCCGGAGCCCTTGGACGCGGCCCGACTGGACGACATGGCCGAGGAGTTGGCCGCGCTGCTGGTCGACACGGTGGACGGCGGCGCCTCCGTCGGCTTCCTCGCGCCCCTGGAACCGGCCGAGGCCGTGCTGTGGTGGCGGGAGCGCGCGCGGGCCGTGGCCGCCGGACGGCTCACGGTGTGGGTGGCGTACGGCCCCGGCGGGCCGGCCGGCACCGTGAGCCTCGCCCTCCCGGACAAGCCCAACAGCCGCCACCGCGCCGAGGTCGTCAAGCTGATGGTGCACCGCCGTGCCCGCGGCCGCGGTCTGGGCCGCGCCCTCCTGGCCACCGCCGAGGCGGCGGCCGCCGCCGCCGGGATCACGCTGCTGCACCTGGACACCGAGACCGACAGTCCCGCCGAGGCCCTGTACCGCTCCGCCGGCTGGACCCGCGCAGGGATGATCCCCGACTACGCGGCGAGCCCCGACGGCGTGCTGCGGCCGACGACCCTGTACTACAAGCATGTGGGGGCGGCAGCCGGCGGCGGGTGATTGTCGGTGGCGGCGGCTACGGTGCATGCCATGCCGGATGCCGAAGACGTACGCCGTATCGCCCTGTCCCTGCCGGACACGACGGAGAAGACCGCCTGGAGCATGCCCACGTTCCGGGTCGCGGGAAAGATGTTCGCCACGCTGCCGGAGGACGAGACCTCCATCGCCGTGCGCTGCCCCAAGGAGGAGCGCGACGAACTGGTCCTGGCCGAGCCGGAGAAGTTCTGGATCGCGGACCACGAGTCCCAGTTCGCCTGGGTCCGCGCCCGTCTCGCCGCACTGGAGGACGAGGAGGAGCTGCGTGACATCCTCGCCGACTCCTGGCGCCAGGCCGCCCCGCCCCGGCTGCTGGAGGCCTACCCGGAACTGGGGCCGCCCACCGTGCACTGAAATCCTCTCGGGCGTTGTCAGTGGGCCATGGCATGATCCGAAGGACGGAGGCAGCCGGAGCGGAGGGGACCTCGGCCGCCGCCGCGGGGGAGAAGCCGGGGGCGAGCGGGGACGGGCAGGGCGGGGTTCGGCCGGGGAGGGGAGCGTCAAGGGGATGACGGGGACATCATCGCAGTCGTCACCAGGGGAGGCGGCGGCAGCACGGCATGACAGCGTTGCCGGAGCCGGGGCACCGTCCGCTGCCGGAAGGCGAACCGACGCCGGAGCCAGGGCAGGGGTCGGGCCGGGGGCCGGGGACGGTGCGCGGGCGCGGCCGGTCTGGTCGCGCGACTTCGCACTGTTCTTCGTCGCGCGGGCCGTCGCCCGCCTCGGCGACACCATGCTGCCCGTCGCGCTCGCCGCGGGCCTGCTGGAACACGGGTACGGCGCGGGCGCGGTCGGCCTCGCCATGGCCTCGACGGCCGCCGCCTTCGCCGGACTGGTGGTCTTCGGCGGGGTCATCGCCGACCGGTTCAGCACCCGCAAGCTGATGATCGGCGCCGACCTCGTCCGGCTCGGCACCCAGTCCCTGGCCGCCGTCCTCTTCTACTCCGGGCACGTGGTGCTCTGGGAGATCTGCGCGATCGGCTTCGCCAACGGTGTGGCCGGCGCGGTGTTCCAGCCCGGCGTGGCCAGTACGGTCCCCCGGCTCGCCGCCGACATCCAGGGGGCCAACGGCGCCATACGCATCGCCGAGTCCGCCGCCCAGCTCGCGGGCCCCGCCGTCGCCGGCCTCCTCGTCGGCCTCGCCTCGCCCGGCGGGGTGTTCGCCGCCCACGCCGCCACCTACGCGGTCAGCGCCCTGTGCCTGCTGCTGCTCAGGCTGCCCCCGCTGCCCGCGGGCGGCGGCCCTGCGGCCGGTCACGGGTCGGGGACGTTCAGGGCCGACCTGGTCGATGGATGGCGGGAGTTCAGAGCGCGGACCTGGCTGTGGGGCGTCATCGCCGTCTGGTGCCTCTACATGATCGCCGTCTGGGGCCCGACCGTCCCGCTGGTGGCCACGGAAGTGGTCCAGCAGCACGGCCCGCGCTCCTACGGCCTGATCAACTCCGCCCTCGGCGCGGGCACCGTCGTCGGCGGCTTCCTCGCGCTGCGGCTGCGTCCCCGCCGGATGCTGCGCGCCGGTGCGGTCGCCCTCTTCGCCTTCGTCTGGTTCCCGGCGACCGTCGGGGCCGGCCTGGGGGTGCCCCTCATGGCCGCGGGCGCCGCCGTCGCCGGGGCCGGGATGTCGTTCTGGGGCGTGATGTGGGCGACCAGCGTCCAGACGCAGGTCCCGCCGGACGTCCTCAACCGCATCCACGCCTACGACGTGGCGGGCTCCCTGGCCATGATGCCCGTCGGCCAGGCCCTCGCCGGGCCCGCCGCCTCGGCCCTGGGCGCCGGCCATGTGCTGCTGGTGTCCGCCGCGATCAGCCTGGTCGTACCGAGCGCGTTGCTCGCGGTCCCCGCGATACGCGACCTGATACGCGCCGACGCGCGGCCTCCCGCCCGCTTCCCGGGCGCGGCGGCCGGACCGGGGCGGGCGCACCCGGAGAGGCCGTAGCCCGGCGAACGGCGCCGCGACCCCGTCGATTCCCAGGCGCTCCGAGGGGGAGACCCCCGCCCGGACTCCCCGACCACCCCGCGACGGGCACGGCGCCGCCTGCCCCAGCCCCGCGACCAGCCGGAACATGTGGGTGCCGCCGGCCACAGCCCCCACGGGAAGACCGCAACCACCCACCGACGGAGCCGGCCGAGGCCGCGCGGCTCAGGACGTGGCCCGCCCCGACGGTTCTCAGGCGCGCCCCGACACCGGCCCGCCGCCGAGGAACGCGGAGATCCGCTCCCGCAGCGACCGGGCGTCGAGCCCGTGCGCGGCGGTGTGCTCCGCGACGGTCCCGTAGCGCCGCAGTTCGGCGCGGCCCACGCCGAGGCCCAGGACGCGGTGCGGGACGTCGGACAGCGCCTCGTTCGCGGCGGCCGTCGACGTGCCCGCCAGGTACGGCTCGACCAGGACGACATCGGACCCGGCCGTCCGAGTGGCCCGCCGCAGGGCGGCAGCGTCGAAGGGCCGTACGGTCGTCGCGTACAGCACGGTCACGTCGAGCCCCTCGGTCGCGTCGAGCACCGCGTCGAGCATCGGTCCCACGGCGACCACGACACCGGAGCGGCCCTCGCGCACTGTGGTGAAACGCTCCCCGTCGACGGGGCGCGCCTGCGCGTTGGACTGCACGGACAGCCGTACGTAGACCCTGTCGTCGCCCGCGGCGACCGCGTGACGCAGCAGCGTCTCGGCCTCGTCCGGATGGCCGGGCACATGGACGGTCCAGCCGTCCAGGGTGTCCAGCAGCGCCACATCGCCCGGCGCCATGTGGGTGTAGCCGCCCGCGGGCCAGTCGAAGGACGCGGCGGCGCTCACCAGCACGGCGCCCAGGCCCTGGTGCCCCAGATCGAGTTTGACCTGCTCGAAGGGCCGCTCGACGAGGAAGCTCGCGAAGGTGTGCACCACCGGCCGCATCCCGGTCAGCGCCAGCCCGGCACCGGCTCCGACCAGGAGCTGCTCACGGATGCCGACATTGATCACCCGGTCGGGATGCCGGCGCCGGGCCTCGGCGAAGCCGTCCTTGCCGATCTCGGCGAGGACGACCGCGACCCGCGGATCCTCGTCGAGCAGGCGGGAGACGACGGGTGCGAAACGGTCACGCATGGTGTCCATGAGGGTGGACCCTTTCCAAGGAGAGGGAGGGACGGGAGGAGGAGGGAAGGAGGGCGGGAGGTCAGGCGTTCTTCGGCTCGACCCGGGCCACCACCACGTGCGGCCGGCCGGGATGCGGTGCGGTGAAGGCGGCGTACAGGGCCTCGTGGTCGCGGCCGTCGACCGTCAGCGCCGACCAGCCCGCCGCCTCGAAGCGGGCGGCGATCCCGCCCGGACGGGCATGGCTGGCGGAGGCGTTGTCGACGACGACGGTGTGCAACTGCTCGAGTCCCGCCGGCCCGACGAAGGCGATCGCCTCGTGGTTGCTGCCCTCGTCCAGTTCGGCGTCCCCGATCAGCACCCACACCCGGGGCCGGTCGCGTCCCTGGGCGCGCAGCCCCAGGGCGGTGCCCACGGCGATCGGCAGTCCGTGCCCCAGCGACCCGCTGCCGATCTCGGCGCCCGGCACGAGGGTGCGGTCGGGATGGTGCCCGAGCGGGGAGTCGTAGGCGCCGAACTCCGGCAGCCAGTCCACCGGCACGAAACCCTTGGCGGCGAGGACCGCGTAGTAGGCCATCGGGCCGTGGCCCTTCGACAGCAGGAACCGGTCCCGCTCCGGGTCGTCCCGCTGCTCCGGACGAACCCGCAGCACCCGGTCGTAGAGCACCCAGAGCACGTCGAGCGTGGAGGTGGCGGCCGGCCCGTGCTTCTCGTCGCCCGTCATGAGCCCCATCAGCCGGGGCAGGTCGGCGTACCCGTGGGTGCGCCCGAGTTCTTCGGTGATCGTCATGCGTACGATCGTGCGACCTCAACCAAACTTGAGGTCAAGTGCCGTTGTCTCCCCCGCTGGACGAGGCCTTCGCCGAGCGCACGGGCCGAAAGGGGTGCGCGACCATCGGCCCGAGTGCGGTATTGTTTTCCTGCGCGTTCGGCCGGGGGAAACCCCAGGTCAGACGGGCAACGGGACGTGGCGCAGCTTGGTAGCGCACTTGACTGGGGGTCAAGGGGTCGCAGGTTCAAATCCTGTCGTCCCGACGTGTGAAGACACAGGTCGGAGGCCGTGTCGGAGGAATCCGGCACGGCCTCTCGGTCATTCCGCCGGGCGAGTGACCCCCCTCGTGGACGAGTGCAGCGACCCCGTGCGTGCCGGAGCTGATGGCCCCGTTCCTCAGGTGTCTGTATCGGAGTGGTTCACGGCCGGGCCGAAGTGGCGCCCGACGCCTTGTGGTCGGCACCGTGGAAGGTGAGGACCGAGCACCGTCCTCTCGTCGCGCAAGGATGGGAGAGCCTGAACATCATGACCGACATCCTCGCAGGGGTGGACATTCCCGAGACCGCGGCCGTGGCGGAGGCCACGGACTTCCTCCGGGACACGGTCGGTCCCCTCCTGTTCCATCACTCCCGGCGGGTTTTCCTCTTCGGCTCCCTGCACGCGCGAGCCCTCGGCCTCCGGCCCGATCCGGAGCTGCTCTACATCTCCGCGATGTTCCACGACACGGGCCTTCTGACCCCGTTCTCGGACACGGAACAGCGCTTCGAACTCGACAGCGCCGATCACGCGCGCAGGTTCCTGCGCGACCGCGGGTTCCCGGAGAGCTCCGCCGACGTGGTCTGGACGGCGATCGCCCTGCACACGACACCGGGCATCCCCGGCCGGATGGGCCCGGAGACGGCTGCCACGAACTACGGAGTGCTGACCGACGTGGTCGGCTGGGGGCTGGACGCGCTGGACGGCGGCCAAGTGGACGACATCGTCGCCGCCCATCCCCGGGGGGATTTCAAGAAGGAATTCCTCCAGGCATTCGTCGAGGGGCTCAAGAACCGCCCGGACACCACGTACGGGACTGTCAACGCGGACGTGCTGGAACATTTCGTTCCCGGTTTCCGCCGCACCAGCATGGTCGAGCGCATCACCGACGCACCCTGGCCGACGTAGCCCCGAAGAGGCCGGGACCGAGGCAAGGACACTCCGGCCGGTGCGGACGCCGGCCGTCCCGGGCCGGCGCCGAACACACGCCGAGGCCGGGCGCGACCACCGCTCGACCACCGGCCGGGGCACCTCGTGACCGTAACGGTCGTACCCACCGGGCGGGTGCCGCGGCCGCGGCGGATAGTGGTGCCGGAGAACGGGTGCCGCCGGTTTCGCGAGGACACGGTGCTCCGCGAGCACATGGCGCACGCGAACCAGGGACACCGACTTGCCCGAGGAGCACCCCATGGGCCCCGACCCCGAGGAGCCGCCGTCGCCCGGCAGGGACGGTGACCGCGAGGAGCTGGAGCAACTCAGAGCCCGGGTCGCAGCGTTGGAGGCGGGCCGGGCGGCGCGGCCGCCCCACCACCGCTGGAGGTCCTTCTTCTCGGCGCTCCTCATCGTCCTGAGCTGTGTCCTCGCCCCGCTCGCCGCCGTCGCCGCCTGGACGGCGGACGAGGTCGACGACACCGACCGCTACGTCGCCACGGTGGCGCCCCTGGCGTCCGACCCCGCCGTCCAGGCGGCCGCGGCGAACCGGGTCACCGACGCGGTGATGCTCCACATCGACCTGCCGACCCTGCTCGAAGGCGCCGCCCCCGAGAACCGGCCACTGCTGGAGAAGGCGCTCGGCAAGCTGGGCGGCACCCTGGAGAACGCCGTCCGCAGCTTCGTCCGCGACAAGACCCAGGACGTCATCGCCTCCGACGTCTTCCGGCGGATCTGGGTCGACGCCAACCGTCAGATCCACACCGCCCTCGACAAGGCGCTGACCGGCGGCGGGGGCGCGGTGAAGATCAACAACCAGTCGGTGACCGTCGACCTGGCCCCGGTCGTGGAACGGGTCAAGCAGCGTCTCGTCGACGCGGGCATGACGGCCGCCGCGAGGATTCCGCAGATCCACACGGACTTCACCGTCCTGCGCTCCGACAAGCTCGGCGAGACGAGGACCTATCTGCGGGTGCTCCGGATCGCCGGGTTCTGGCTGCCGGTGCTGGTGGTGCTGCTCATCGTCGCGGGTGTGCTGCTGTCCGTGCACCGCCGGCGCGTACTGGTCGCGGCGGTGCTCGCGGTGGCGGTCGCCATGCTCATCCTCGGCCTCGCGCTCACCGTCTTCCGGGAGGTGTATCTGAACGCGCTGCCGGACACCGTCTCGCAGCCGGCCGCCGGGGCGATCTACGACACGCTGACCCGGTATCTGCGCACCTCCGTGCGCAGGGTCGTGGCCCTGGCCGTGGTCATCGCACTGGCGGCCTGGCTCACCGGGCCGGGCCGGCGGGCCGGGTTCGTGCGGGAGGCATGGCGGTCGGGGCTGAGGGCGGTCCGCGGCGCGGCGGACCACGTCGGTTTCCGTACGGGCTCGGTCGGGCCCTTCGTCCACCGGTTCCGGACCTGGATCACCTGGATCCTGGTGGCCGCGGCCGTCCTGACGTACCTCCTGTGGAGCTACCCGACGGGCTGGGTCGTCCTCGTCATCGCGCTGGTGCTGCTGTTCGCCATGGCCGTCGTGGAGTTCCTCGACGAGCGGATGCCGACCTCGGCGCCCCCTTCCGCCGGGCTGGGGCCCGGACCGGGGCCCGGAACGCCGCAGGCAGTCGGCTGACGCCGGGGGTCCGGTCCGCCGGTCCGCCGGCCGGCCGACCGGTTCACCGGTTCACCGGTCCCGCCGGTCCGCCGCCGTCGTCCTCCAGTCCCTCGTCGTCCCGGAGCCTGCGCCACAGACGGGTGCGGTGCAGCACGTAGATCGCGACGAGCAGCACGAGCACCTGCAGTCCGATCGCCAGCAGCCAGAAGACGTCCTTGCTCTCCAGCTCGTCGGTCAGGTAGGTGAAGTTCATCCCGAAGAACCCGGTCAGGAACGACAACGGCAGGAAGATCACCGACACCACGGCCAGTCGGTTGATCACCCCGTTCTGCTCACCGGAGACCAGGGAGGAGTAGCTGGTGAACGCGCGCCGCGTGGCCTCCTGGAGGGATTCGACATCCGTGAGGGTCAGCCTCCCGGCCTGCTGGAACTCCCGGGCGAGCCGCTGGCGCTCCTCCGGGAAGCTGCGGCTCAGCATCCTCCGGGTGAGGGTCTCGTCCGTCGCCCGGAGGTAGGGCAGGAGGGTGCGGTGCAGCAGAGCGGCCCGCCGGCGCAGCTGAGCCAGACGGTAGACCTGCTCGGGGCGTCGCCTGTCGAACATCCGGTCCTCCAGGTCCTCCACCCTGAGCAGGGCGTCCACGGCGGCCCGGCGGAAGCTCGCCAGCGCCTCCTGGAGCAGCAGGAACAGCACGGCCACGGTGTCTTGGGGCCGCTCCCGCCCCAGCTGCGCCATGAGGTTCTCCACCGACGCGGCCGGTCCGCGCCGGACCGTGATCAGGTGCCGCTCCGTCACCAGGGCGTGCACATGGGCGACCCGGCCCTTTTCGAGCACCGGCAGGACGACCCCGGCCCGGTCCCCGTAGAACTCGGCCCGCACGGGCTCACCCGCCCTGCCGAACCAGGACAGGTGCTCGGCGGGAAGGCCCAGCCGCCGGGTGACCGGCTCTTCGTCGGGCGCCGCCTCCTCGGGCAGCTGCAGGTCGACCAGGAGGAAGTCGGAGACGGCGAGACGCGCACGCGCCCCGGACAGGTCCGTACGAGTGACGACCCCCTCCGGCATCGACACCACCGATACGATCATCGCCCCTCACCGCCGTCACGGACCCGTGAGTCCCACGGTGCGCACGGCACCCGGCCCGCGCACCCGGGAGGCGCGCAGGCGCCTCACCGGGTGCCTCGAAGGGGTGAGGCGGCCGGCGGGTGGGGTGCGGCTACCGCAGGACCGTGATCCGGTCGGCGGCCGCCGGGGCGTACGGCGCGGACGGGGACGAGTGCGCCGTCAGATAGTCGACCAGCGCGGCCAGGTCGTCCTCGCCGACCAGCTGGTCGGTGCCCTTGGCCAGTTCGGTGAAGCCGTCGCCGCCGCCGGCCAGGAAGGAGTTCATGGCGACCCGGTAGGTGGCCGCCGGGTCGATCGGCTCGCCGCCCAGCCGGACGGAGTCCGCCACGACGCGGTCGGCGCCCGACTTCGTCAGGTCGAGGGTGTAGGTGAGGCCGTCGGAGATCTGGAGGATCTTCGGCACCGCGGCGTTGCCGCCCTGCTCGGCAGCGCCGAGGGCGTCGAGGTGGTCGGAGAGGCGGACGGCGGGGCCGAGGCCGTCGCGCTCGCCGCCAAGCTCGCCCCCGACGTCGTCCTCATGGACCTGCAACTCGGCGCCGGGATGGACGGCGTGGAGGCGACCCGGCGGATCACCGCCGACTCCGCCGGCGCGGTCCACGTCCTCGTCCTCACCACGTACGACACCGACGCCGACATCACCCGCGCCATCGAGGCCGGCGCCACCGGCTACCTGCTCAAGGCGGAGCGCCCCGAGGAGCTGTTCACGGCCGTCCACAGTGCCGCGGCCGGCCGCACCACGCTCTCCGCGCCCGTCGCCCACCGGGTCATGGCCCGCATGCGCAGCCCGCGCCCCGGCCTCACCGACCGCGAGCGCGACATCCTCGGCCAGCTGGCCCGCGGCCTGACCAACCGCGACATCGCCAAGGCCCTCCTCCTCAGCGAGGCCACGGTCAAAACCCATCTGGGCCGCATCTACGACAAGCTCGGCGTCGACACCCGCGCGGGCGCCGTCGCCGTCGCCAAGGAGCAGCGGCTGCTGCCCTGAGCGCGGGGCGGTGTACGCGTGACAGAGGGCTCAGTACACGTAACCGACGTGCGCGAGCGCCTGCTTCAGCAGCACCCCGTGCCCGCCGGGCATCTCGCTCTGCACCGCCGGGGAGGCCGCCTCCTGCGGGCTGAACCAGACCAGGTCCAGGGCGTCCTGCCGGGGGCGGCAGTCGCCGGCGACCGGGACGATGTAGGCGAGCGACACGGCGTGCTGGCGCGGGTCGTGGTACGGAGTGATGCCGGCCGTGGGGAAGTACTCGGCGACGGTGAAGGGCTGAAGGGAGGCGGGCACGCGGGGCAGCGCCACCGGCCCGAGGTCCTTCTCCAGGTGGCGCAGCAGGGCGTCGCGGACCCGCTCGTGGTGGAGCACCCGGCCGGAGACCAGGGTCCGGCTGACCGTTCCGTCCGGGCCGATGCGCAGCAGCAGGCCGATGCTGGTCACTTCGCCGCTGTCGTCGACGCGCACGGGAACCGCCTCGACGTACAGGATCGGCATGCGGGCGCGCGCCGACTCCAGTTCGTCGGTGGTCAGCCAACCGGGCGTGGTTTCGGTCATGTCAGACATTGCTTGATCATACTTTCCGGGTGAGGCGCCCGCTGGGGTCGCGGGCCGGTTCGGATACGGGCGGTCCGTAGAGTCGGCGGGCGTTGTCGCGGCCCGTCCAGGCAGCGATCCGCAGGGCGTCGGGCAGGCTCAACTCGTCGGCGTCCACGCGGCTTTGCAGCAGACCGGCGAGCCCCTGCCGGAAGGACAGGGCACCCAGGTGGTGGAATTCGGCCACCCCGTAGGCGTCGGAGCTGTAGAGCAGCTTACGGAACGGGGTGATCTCCAGTGCCTCCTCCAGCACCGCCCGGGAGCGCGCCGGGCCGGTGTAGTGCAGCGCCAGCCCCACGTCCAGGTACACCTGCTCGAACACCGCGGCGAGATAGGCGGCCTGGCGCTGGTAGGGCCAGCAGTGCAGCAGCAGGACGGGGATCGTGCCGGCGGTCAGGTGCAGCCAGTCGGTGAGCAGCGCGGGGTCGGCGCGGTGCAGCCGTAGGTCCGCGTCGCCGAAGCCGGTGTGCAGTTGCAGGGGCAGGCCCAGGTCGACGGCCGTCCACAGCAGGTGCCGGGTCAGGACCGGGTCCGCGAGGCGGCCGCCGTGCGCGAGCCAGCGGGCGGCCGCCCCGGTCACCTCGGTGTCCGCGGGCCGTGCGGGGTCCAGGGCGAATCCGGTGCGGTAGGCCGCCACCGACTTCACCGCCACCACACCGGGCCGCCGTACGGCCTCCTCGGCGGCCGACCGCACCAGCGCCGCGTACTCGCCCGCCTCGACGCCCCGCGCGGCCACCGTCTCGGCGATCTGCTCCAGGCGTACGACCTCGTAGCCGGCGGCGTCCGCGCAGCGGCCCAGTTCGGCGGGGGAGGTGACCGGGTGCGGGGCGTAGCCGGTGTCGACGCAGAACGTCTCGGCTCCCGCGGCGGCCAGGAAACGGCGGTTGACCTCCCGCCAGCCCAGCTCCGCACGCCGGGCCAGATAGCCGGCCGGTGACGCGTGCCGGGGGAGATCCAGCAGGGGCGCGCAGTGGCGGCGTACGGCCACGCCCACGGGGCTGTCGAAGGGCGAGACGCCGGGCCAGGCCTCGCCCTCGGTGATGAGGGACGCGAACTGCTCGTGGGTGAGGTCGGCCGTGACGGCACCGTGGCAGTGGTGGTCCACCAGCCGCAGCGCGGCGAGCGCCTCGTGGACCGGCCCGGCTCCGGCCGGCGCACCCATCAGTACCTCCACCGGTAGGCCGCCGCCACCTGCTCGTCGTCGAGTCCGGCGACGGCCGCGATCTCCCCTTCACGCACGGCGGTCACCGCGTCGGCCAGGACGGGACCGAGGGCGGCGCGCAGCACTTCGTCCGTGCGGAACACGGCGACGGCCTCCGCGAGGGAGGTCGGCAGGCGCCGTACACCCCGGTCCGCCGCCTCCGTCTCGTCGAGCCGTGCCGGGTCGCCGGTGGTCTCCTCGGGCAGCTCCGCCGCCGACGTGATCCCGTCCAGACCGGCGGCGATCAGGCAGCCGAGCGCCAGATACGGGTTGGCGGCGAGGTCGACCGGCTTGATCTCCAGGTTCGCGGCCCGGTCGCGCACTCCCAGGGTCCCGGTGACGACCCGCAGCGCCGCCTCGCGGGTCTCCCGGCCCCACACGGTGAACACCCCGGCCCACTGGGAGGGCTTCAGGCGCAGATAGCTGGCCGGGCTCGGCGCGGTCACCGCGGTGAGCGCGGGCAGGCGGGCCAGCAGGCCGGCGGTGAAGGACTCCGCATCGGCCGTCATGCCGTACCGGCCCTGGCCGCCGGCGTGCAGGTTGGTTCCCCCGCGCCACGCGGACAGGTGGACGTGGCCGCCGTTGCCGACGCCTTCGCCGCGGACGGCCGGGGCGAAGGAGACCCTCAGACCGTGCCGCAGGCCCACTGCCCGGATCGTCTGCCGCACCAGCACGCTCCGGTCGGCCGCCGCCACCGGATCCAGGGCGCCGGCCGAGATCTCGAACTGCCCGGCGGCGTACTCGGGGTGGAGCTGGTCGACGTCCACACCCTGCGCCGCACACGCCGCCAGCAGGTCGGCGGTGTAGTCGCTCAGCTCCACCTGGCGGATCGCGCCGTACGCGGGACCCGACACCGCCGGCTCGAAATCGCCCTCCGGTGCGCTCGCCCGGCCCACGGACCACTCGATCTCGACGGCCGCCTTGAAGGTCAGGCCGTGGCGCCGCTCGGCGTCGGCGACGATCCGGCGCAGGAAGGTACGGCCGCAGCCGGGGTGCCGCTCGCCCTCCTGGGTGATCCGGTCCACCGGCGCCCAGGCCCAGCCGGGCTGCGCGGACAGCACCACCAGACGGTCGAGGTCCGGGTAGAGCCGCAGGTCCCCGTCCGGGGAGCCGAGGAGGTCGGTGGTGACGATGGAGTCGTCGGCCAGGAAGGTGTCGAACACCGGTGACATCCCCACGCCCCACGCCGCCGCCGCGGGCAGCTTCGCCACCGGGACCGTCTTGATCCTGCCGATCCCCGCGGTGTCGACGTAGGCCAGGACGACGCCGTGCACGCCCCGGCCGGCCAGCTCGCCGGCGAGCGCGGTGGCCCGTTCGACGTCACCGGGACGCCCGCCGGGGACCGGGTCGGCAAGGGGGGTCATACGTCCTCCTCGGGGCTCGGGCGCGGTGCGCGGCCGTGCGTCAGGGTTTCACGGCCACCGCGCCGAACTGCGGCACCGCGGCGGGGGCGCCCGCCTCGGGCCGCCACCGCGAGCACGGCACCAGGCCCGGTTCCACCAGGTCCAGGCCCTCGAGGAAGGAGGCGACCTCGGCGCGGGGGCGGGCGGTGATCGCAGGAGTGGCGTTCTCGTTCCAGAACCGCATGGCCGCCACGTTGCCCTCGCCGCCGAGGTCGGCGTCGAAGGTGGGGTGGGTCAGGGCCAGAGCGCTGCCGGACGGGACCGCGGCCATGACACGGCGGACGATGTCGCGGGCCGTGCCCGTGTCCAGGACGAAGTTCAGGATGCCGAGCATCATGACCGCGACCGGCCGGCCGAAGTCCAGGGTCGCGGCGGCGCGCTCCACGATGGCGTCCGGGTCGCGCACGTCGGCGTCGACGTAGTCGGTGAGGCCCTCGGGGGCACCGGCCAGCAGCGTGCGGGCGTGGGCGAGGACGACCGGGTCGTTGTCGACGTACACGATCCGGGACTCGGGGGCGATCTGCTGGGCCAGCTCGTGGGTGTTGTCGACCGTCGGCAGCCCGGTGCCGATGTCGAGGAACTGCCGCACTCCGCGCTCGGCGGCCAGGAAGCGGACCGCCCGCCCGAGGAACCCGCGGTCCGCGCGGGCCACCTCCCGGATCACCGGGAACAGTCCCGCCACGTGCTCGCCGACCTGCCGGTCGACCAGGTAGTTGTCCTTGCCGCCCACCCAGTAGTTCCACACGCGCGCGTTGTGCGCCACACCGGTGTCCACGCTCGGCGACTCGCCCGAGGGGGAGTGGCTCTCGCTCACGTCTGCGCTCCCGTGTCCTGGTCGGCCCTGTCGTCGTTCTCGCGGTGCGTCCGTGCCGTCGCCGCCATTGTGCCGTCCGGTGATCACCCTGTCCCGGGAATCGGCGGAGACGACGGCGCCGGGCCGGCGGGAGTCCGCCGGCAGCGGGGGGGAGTGTTCGTCCGGGGGCCGTGAGACGTGTTTGCCCCGGCGCCGTCGAACGTGTTTGCCTCGGAGATCGGCGCGGCGCCGTCACCAGGGCGCCGGCGCACGACCGCCCCGCCCCGGCGCGCCCCGCGCGCCCCTGACAGAGACCCGGACATGCCCAGCACTTCCTCGCCCCTGCTCACCACCCCCGCGACCGACGCCGGGACCGGCCCCGAGGCCGTCGACGGTCCCGTCGACATACGGCTGATCGTCACGGACATGGACGGCACGCTCCTCGACGACGCCCAGCGGATCCCGCCGGGCCTGTGGCCCATGCTGGCCGAGCTGCGCCGCCGCGGGGTGCTGTTCAGCCCGGCGAGCGGCCGGCAGTACGCCACGCTGGCCGAGCAGTTCGCCGGCGCGGACGAGGGCATGGTCTTCATCGCCGAGAACGGCACGTACGTCGTCCGTGACGGCGAGGAGCTGAGCTCGGACCCGCTGGAGACGGGCGTCGCCGTACGTCTCGTCGCGGCGGTGCGCGACCTCGCGGCCCAGGGCGTGGACCTGGGCGCCGTCGTCTGCGGCAAGCGGTCCGCCTACGTCGAGCGGACCGACGAGGCCTTCCTCGCCGAGGTCCGCAAGTACTACGTGCGGCACCGGGTCGTGCCGGACGTGGCCGCCGTCGACGACGACGTGATCAAGGTCGCCCTGTTCGACTTCGGGTCGGCGGAGCGGACCACCGCCCCGGCCCTGGCGTCGTTCGCCGCCACCCACAAGGTGGTCGTCTCCGGCGAGCACTGGGTCGACGTCATGAACCGTACCGCCGACAAGGGCGCCGCCGTACGCCGGCTCCAGCGGGACCTGGGCATCACCCCCGCGCAGACCCTGGTGTTCGGCGACTACCTCAACGACCTGGAGATGCTGGACGCCGCCGAGTGGTCGTTCGCCATGGCCAACGCCCACCCCGAGGTCGTCCGCCGGGCGCGGCACCTGGCCCCCTCCAACAACGACCACGGTGTGCTGCGCACCATCGCCCGGCTGCTCCACCTGCCGCAGCCGGGTGCCTGACCCCGCGGGGGCGGCGGATCAGGTGACGGAGTCGGCCACCTTCTTGTCCAGCGCGGCCCGTACCAGCGCCGCCGCCAGGGTGTCGGGCTCCGTGTCACCGGCGAGCTCCACGAGCCGGCCGGGATCCTTGGGCAGCCCGAGGCGCTCCGCGCCGGACAGCGTCTTGGCGTCCAGGTAGGGGGCCACCTCGGGCCAGACGTGCTGGACCTCGCGCAGGAAGATGTCCGCGCCGGCCGGGCCCAGGCCGGGCACCTCCTGCAACAGCTCGCGCAGCGTGGGGACGTCGCCGTGGGCCTCCCGGCGCAGCCGGCGCAGATCTCCGCCCCAGCGTTCGGCCACCAGCTCGGCGCCGTCTCCGAGCTGGGTGGCGGTGCGCTCGTCGTAGCGCCGGTAGCCGCCGCGGCCGAGCGCGTCCACGCGGTCCTGCCAGTCGGACCCGGCCATGCCGCGCGCGTCGCGCAGCCCCGCGTCGTACAGCTCACGGGCCGCGGCGACCGCGACCGAGCCGCGGATCCGGGCGCTGAGCAGCACGGAGAGGACCAGCAGCCGGTACAGCGGCTGCGGGGTGTCCTTCAGCGTGATGCCGGCCTCCTCGGCGAACGTCTCGCCGTGCGCCTCGATCAGCTCGTGCAGTACCCGGGACTCACGGGAGCCGCCGGAGTCGCGGGCTGCGTTCACCGGGTCGCCTTCAGCGGATCGTGGCCGAGGGCCATCAGCCGGTGCCGGCGGTCGGTCTCCTCGGCGCTCTCCGGCTCGGGCTCGTTCGCCGGGTCCGCCTGCGACGTGACGAGGTCGACCACCTCGTGCATCACGCGGACGTCGTCCTCGGTCAGGTCCATGCGCCGTTTCTGGAGGATGGCGAGGACGTGCTGCCCGATCGGCGCGCCCGCCTCGTCGGGCAGGGGTTCGGTGCGCTCGCCGGAGTCCTGGACCCGCAGCCAGGCCGCGAGCTCCTGCGAGGTCATGTTCACCACGCGGTGGAACTCGTCCCACAGCGCGTCGTCTTCTAGGGCGTCGCTCATCAGGTGCCCCTTTCGTACCTGGTGCGCGGAGAGCGTGCCGCGCGGAGAGCGTGCCGCGCGGAGAGCGGGCGCGGGACGCCGGATCAGTCCTCCCGGGACACGTTCTCGGCGGCGAACATCCAGCGCTGCTTCTCCAGCTCGGCGGTGATCGTGATCAGCAGGTCCTGGGTGACCGGGTCGGGCGTCGCGGTCGCCTCGATGCGCTCGCGCAGGCGGGAGATGGCGGCCTCCAGGGACTCGACCATCACCTCCACCACATCGGTGTCGCGCACCCAGCCGTCCTTCGGACCGGGCAGTGTGAAGGCCGAGGCGATCGTCTCCGGGCGGCCGTCCGGAGGCAGCCCGAGCGCCGCGGCGCGCTCCGCCACGGTGTCGGCGAACTCGCGGGCCGCCGCCACCACTTCGTCGAGCTGCAGGTGGATGGAGCGGAACCGCGGTCCCACGAGGTTCCAGTGCGCCTGCTTTCCGATCAGTGAGAGCCCGAGAAGATCCACGAGCGTACTCTGCAGCGCCTCCCCGGTGACCTGGCGGGCCGATTCGGGGATCGTGCTCTTCACGACAGTCATACGCGGTTTCTCCTTGGAGGGTCGTCTCTGGCGGTATCGGGCGGGTGCCCCTCGCGTACCACCGCAAACAAGGGCGGGCGAGGCGTGGCCAGGACGTTCCCCGTGAGGTCGCTCAGGCGGCGAGGACCCGGTCCAGGAAGGCCGTCACGTCCGCGAACACCTCGGTCCGGTTCGTCTCCAGGAAGACCTCGTGCCGGGCACCCGGATAGATCCGCTCGGTCAGGTGGCCGGGGGAGCCGCCGCCGGTGAGCCGTTCGACGCCGGTCCGGCTTCCGGCCGGCGGCACCAGCCGGTCGTCGTCGCCGTGCAGCCACAGCACGGGGAGCCGGCCGACGTGGCCGCCCTCGGCCACTGTTGTGAGGGTCCGCGCGAACGCCTCCACCGTCGGCCGCTTCATCGGCCCGTGCCACACCAGCGGGTCCACCGCGTAGGCCGCTCCGACCGCCGGGTCGCGGGAGAGCGCCGCCGGGCTGACCGGCGTGTCGGGGATCTCGTCGAGGGCGAGCAGCCGCCCGGGCAGCTCCCAGGCGCCGATGACCGGGCCGGACAGCACCAGCGCGGTGAGCTCCTCGCCGTACCGCTGCGCGTAGCGGGACGAGATCAGGCCGCCCATGGAGTGGCCGACCAGCACGAGCGGCAGCCCCGGGTGCGCGCCCCGGGCCAGGTCCGCCACCGTGTGCACGTCGGTCACCACGTCCTCGAAGTCCGCGACGACCACGCGCTCGCCGGCCGATCTGCCGTGGCCCATGTGATCGGGTGCGTACACGGCCGCGCCGTGCTCCCGGAGGACGCCCGCCACCTCCGCGTACCGCCCGGCGTGCTCGCCGTACCCGTGGACCAGGAGGGCGACGTAGCGCGGGTGCGGGTGCGGCCACTCGTGCACGAAGAGCGTGCCCCGGGTTCCGGCGAGGACGTGCTCGCGGGCGTCGGACATGGTTCCTCCAGCAGCGTCGGCGGGGTCCGCGGTGATCTTCAGGGGATCTTCCCAGGGGGCGGGTCCGAGGTCTATAGTCCAAAACTAGCAGTGCTAATTAATGGTCCGGTGTGGCCGTGAGCCGTCTGAGGAGTCCTGTCGTGCGCCCCGTCCACTTCGCGGCCGCCCGCCGCACACCGATCGGCAAGCTGCGCGGAGCCCTGTCCTCGGTGCGCCCCGACGACCTGGCCGCGACCGTGATCCGTACCCTCGTCGCCGACGTCCCCGCGCTCGACCCGGCCCGCATCGACGACGTCTACTGGGGAGCCGCCAACCAGGCCGGCGAGGACAACCGCAACATCGCCCGCATGGCCGCACTGCTCGCCGGGCTCCCCGAGTCCGTGCCCGGCGCCACCGTCAACCGGCTGTGCGCCTCCGGCCTCGAGGCCGTCACCGCCGCGGCCCGCGCCATCGCCGCCGGCGAGGCCGACATCGTGCTCGCCGGCGGCTCCGAGTCGATGAGCCGCGCCCCCTTCGTGCTGCCCCGCCCCGACGAGGCGCTGCCGCACCGCATCGAGACGTACGACACCCGGCTCGGCTGGCGCCTGGTCAACCCGGCCATGAAGGACCTGCACGGCCTGCTGTCCATGGGTGAGACCGCCGAGGAGGTGGCCGCGCGCCACGGCATCGCGCGCGAACGCCAGGACGAGTTCGCGCTGCGCAGCCACCGGCTGGCCGCCCAGGCCCGCAAGGACGGCCACTTCGACCACGAACTCCTGCCCGTCGAGCGCTCCGACGGAGTCGTCGTCGACAGCGACGAGTGCATCCGCGAGGACACCTCCTACGACAAGCTGGCGCGCCTCAAGCCCGTCTTCCGCGCGGGCGGCACGGTCACCGCGGGCAACGCCTCCCCGATGAACGACGGCGCCGCGGGCCTGCTCCTGGTCAGCGAGGAGGCCCTGAACGAGCTGGGCCTGGAGTCCCTGGGCCGCTACGTCGCCGGCGCCTCCGCGGGCGTCCACCCCGACGTCATGGGCATCGGGCCCGTCCCCGCCACCCGCAAGGCGCTCGCCCGCGCGGGCTGGAGCATCGGAGACGTCGAGGAGGCCGAGTTCAACGAGGCCTTCGCGGCCCAGGCCCTCGCCTGCGTCGACCAGCTCGGCATCGACGAGGAGCTCGTCAACCCGAGCGGCGGCGCCATCGCCCTCGGCCATCCGCTCGGCTGCTCCGGCGCCCGCATCCTCACCACCCTGCTGCACCGCATGCGCCGCAATGGCGCGGCGCGCGGCCTCGCCACGATGTGCGTGGGCGTGGGGCAGGGCACCGCCGTACTGGTCGAGCAGGATTGAAATCACACCTCACGGCACGCCGACGGGCGCCCCGTTCGCATCACAGGGGCGCCGCGCGGCCGGGGCAGCAACGTCTTGCGTGTTCCGACACCCGGAAGTGAGCTCGGCGAGGACGGACACGCCCCCGGTCTGGAACAGAGACTCTTGCATCGAATGCGTGACCATCGTCGGTGGTGGTCGTTGGGAGTGGTGACGGGTTTCTTCGATACCGGGGGACCTGAGCCCGAGAGGTCCAACGGATGTGGCGGTGCGGGGCGGGGTGCCGGGCGGCCACCTGGTGAGACAGCGCTTTCGTCGGGTGCTTGTCCGGACATAGCATCGGGTCTCGGCATGGACACGATGACGCTTTGGCACATATCCGGCTGGGACTTCGCGGCGCTCGCCTTCGCGGCCCTGCTGGTCGGCTTCTCCAAGACCGCCGTCAGCGGGGCCAACACGGTCAGCCTCGCGATCTTCGCGGCGGTGCTTCCGGCCCGCGCCTCCACCGGGGTGCTGCTGCCGGTCCTGATCACCGGGGACGTGCTCGCCGTCCTCACCTACCGGCGGCACGCCCACTGGCCCACCCTGTGGCGGCTGTTCCCCGCCGTCGCGGCCGGGGTCGTCGTCGGCACGCTGTTCCTGGTGTGGGCCGACGACACCGTCGTACGGACCTCGATCGGCGCGATCCTGCTGCTGATGGCGGCCGTGACGGTCTGGCGCCGCCGGGCGGCCGACCGGGCGGTGGAACCGGAAGCGGTCACCACCCGGGCCGGCCGCGTCAAGGCCCGTTCCTACGGCGTCCTCGGCGGCTTCACCACCATGGTCGCCAACGCGGGCGGCCCGGTGATGTCGATGTACCTGCTGTCGGCCGGCTTCCGCAAGCTCGGCTTCCTGGGCACGTCGGCGTTCTTCTTCCTCGTCGTCAACGTCTCCAAGGTGCCCTTCAGTGCGGGGCTCGGCCTGATCGACGGCCGCTCACTGTTCCTGGACGCGGCGCTCGCGGTGTTCGTGCTGCCCGGAGCACTGTTCGGCAGGTGGGCCGTGCACCGGATCAACCAGCGGCTGTTCGAGCAGCTGGTGATCGCGGCGACGGTCGTGGGCGGCGTGCAGCTGCTGCTGCGTTGACGATGGTCAGGGGGCGGTCAGGAGGAGTTGGTCGGGGGATCTTCGGGGATCTTCGGGGTCTTGAGGGGGTCTTCAGGTGGTCTTCAGGGGGTGGAGGGAGCGGCGGCGGCCGCGCGTGCCAGTGCCGCCCGCAGGCGGTCGTAGCGCTGTACGTCCGTCCAGTCGTCGGCGCGCCGTCGGCGCCCCGTGCAACAGCTCCAGAGGCTTGCCATGATCGCGGTTGCCAGCGGGATGAGCAGCCACGTCAAAGGGTCCAAGGTCGTCCTCCCTTTCCCGAGCGGAACAGCGGGTACGGCGACCATGACATACATGATCAGCTCTACATATTTGTACGTAGAGCGATTCTGTGCATTTCACCCGTAGGGGCGCGCCGGTACCGGTCGTCGGCATGCCAAGTGATCGTTAAGATGGGCCGGTTGAGGGCGGGACTTTCGGGGAACGAGGGTGGGCTACGGGTGCTGGTGGCGGATCGATACCGGATGGACACGGTCATCGGACGCGGCGGAATGGGCGAGGTCTGGCGGGCCCTGGACGAGGTGCTCGGCCGCCAGGTCGCGGTCAAACTGCTGTTGAACGACGCGGACGCCTCGGCCGAGGCGCGGTTCCGGCTGGAGGCGCAGACCTCGGCACGGCTGAACCATCCGCACGTGGTGGGGACGCTCGACTTCGGCACCTGGCAGGGACGCTGCTTCCTCGTCATGGAACTCGTCGAGGGCGACAGCCTCGCCGGGGAACTGGCCGCCGGCGGGCCGCTGGCACCGGACCGGCTGGCCCAGGTGGCGCAGCACGCGGCCGAGGGCCTGGCCGCCGCGCACGCGCAGGGCATCGTGCACCGGGACATCAAACCGGGCAACCTGCTCAGCGACCGCGACGGCTCGGTCCGCATCGGTGACTTCGGCATCGCGCGCTTCGTCGACGACCCGTCCGCGGGGCTCACCACCACGGGCCAGATCGTCGGCACCGGCCTGTACCTGGCGCCCGAACGCGCCATCGGCACTCCCGCGAGCCCGGCCTCCGACCTGTACTCGCTGGGCTGCGTGCTCTACCAACTGGCCGTGGGCCACCCGCCCTTCGAGGCGGAGTCCGCGACCATGCTGCTGTACCAGCACGTCGACGCCCCGCCCGTACCGCCGCACCGGCGCGGCGCCGCGCTGCCTCCAGCCTTCGAGGCCTACCTGCTGAGCATGCTCGCCAAACGGCCCGAGGAGCGGCCCACGGCACGGCAGGCGGCGGACTGGTTCCGCAGCGGCGCCTGGCGCGGCACCCCCGAACCGCTGCCGCCGGAGCAGTCGGGCATCGGCCAAGAGCCCCGCCCGGCCGTCCTGCCGGCGCACCACCGCGCCCCCGTCCACGGCGCCTCGGAGCATGCCGCGCAGGCGCAGGCGCCGGCCCCGGTGCTGGACACCGGCTGGAACACCAGCGTGCACCGGGTGCCCGCGCGCCGACCCGGCCTGCGCACCTCGCTGCGACGCCACTCCCGCACGGTCGCCGTGGTGGGCGGAACGGTCCTGTTCGTCTCCGCGGTCCTCGTCGGGATGAGTGTCTTCTAGGGCGCGACCTGGCAGAGCCCGCCGCACGTCGCTCCTCCGGCCGCCGTGTCCGGTCCGCCGGAGGCCCGACGTGGTGCAAACGCCGTCCGAGCAAGCACCAGAGTGCCGTCAGAGCCGGGGGTGAACACCGCCGGCGGCGTCGGCGGCGGGTCGGAGGGACACTGGCTGCATGGCCAGCCCCAGTCCCAGGAGCGCTGCGGAATGCCGCTTGCCTCCGCGGCCGCAGAGCGCTTCGGCAGCCCGGCGGTTCGTCCGTGATGTCCTGGAACAGAGCCCGCCGGATCTGGTGGACACGGCGCAGCTGCTGGTCAGCGAGCTGGTGACCAATGCGGTGGTCCATGCGAACACCGAGGTGGAGGTCCGGGCCTGGGCCACCGACGGCAGGGCGCACGTCCAGGTCAGTGATCACAAGCCTTCCCGCGGCCTGGTGTCCCAGCAGTTCAGCAGCTATGCCAGCACCGGACGTGGCCTGGACATGGTCGAGCAGCTCGCCTCCAACCACGGCGTACATGTCGGTGAGGACCGCAAGACGGTGTGGTTCGAGCTGTGGTCCGGCACCGCTCCGCCGCCGACGCCGGGCTGGGACACCTCCGTCACATCCCGCGGGCCGACCGTCGCTGTGACGCTGATCGACCTGCCGGGCGCGCTCCACAAGGCAGCCCAGCAGCACCGCGAGGCACTCCTGCGTGAATCGCTGCTCGGCGCCCTGGCCGATGACCGGCCCACGGCCCTGCGGGACGACCTCCTCACCGCGCACGAGTGCAACCACATGATCAAAGCGGCCCTGGCCGCCGCACCGGAACAGACGAGCGCCCATGGGGACCTGCGAACCCTGCGCGTATCGATCCCCGCTGACGCCGCCCCGTCGCTGCGCACCCTGGACCGCATGCTGGATCACGCGCAGGAGGCCGCCTGCGAGGGGCGACTGCTCACCCGGCCGGCCCTTCCCCAGACCCGTGCGGCCAACTCCTGGCTCCTCGATCAGTTGATCAGCCAGCTCGAGGGCAGGCCTCCCACCGCCTGGACCTCGACCCCCCACGAGCCCAGTGCCGTCCCGCCGGAACCGGCACCCTGGGACCCCGGCAGCCTCCAGGACAGCGGTACCCCCACCATCGCCGCCGACGACGCGGACCGGATCATCGCCGTGAACGCACCGGGGGCCGACCTGCTCGGCTGGCCGGCGGACGAGCTGGTCGGACAGCGCATCACCGTACTCATCCCCGAACACCTGCGTGAACGCCACATCGCCGCCTTCACGTCCCTGCTGCTCACCGGAGAGCCGCGCATTCTCGGCCGGCCGGTGACCATGCCCGCGCTGCACCGCGACGGCAGGTTGATCCCCGTCAGTGTGCTCGTTCAGACGCAGGAGGCGAGAGACGGCCGTAGCGTGTTCATCGCCCGCCTCAGCCCTGAGTCCGAAGGCTGATGTCACCCGAACGGCCTACAACTCTTCAGGTGAGCGTGCGGGGTTCCCCCATTCGGCCCATGCTGGGTCTGGACCTGCCGCCGTCATGCACACGTTCCCGTGATCACTGATTCGTCGGGAGGCATCGTGGTCGTGATAGCTCTCCTCGTGCCGGTGATGCTTCTGCTCGTGACCTTTGCGCTGGACCTCTTGGAGAACCTCCTGTTCCCCCCACGGCCAGTGCCTCCTCGGGAGCTGGACCCGCTGGAGGACGACGACGACGGTCCGCCGCCTGATGAGACGATGGACCGGCCCGCACAGTGACGTCTGTCCGCCGGTCTTGAACCGCCGAATCCGTCGTCGAGTTGCTCAGTCGAGACAGAACTCGTTGCCCTCGATGTCCTGCATCAGGATGCACGACTCGTTGTCGTCATCGGCGAGCAGCGTTCGCACGTGTACGGCACCGAGCGCGACCAGTCGTGTGCATTCGGCCTCCAGTGTGGCGAGGCGCTCTTCACCCACGAGTCCGGTGCCGGCCCGCACGTCGAGATGCACCCGGTTCTTGACGATCTTCCCTTCGGGGACGCGCTGGAAGAGCAGGCGCGGGCCCACACCCGAGGGATCACTGCACGCGAAGTAGGTGACCTGATCCTCAGGCGGCAGCGAGCGGTGGTACTCCTCCCAAGTGGCGAACCCCTTCGGGACCGGCGGTACGACGTATCCCAGCACCTCGCACCAGAACGCGGCGAGGCGCGCGGGTTCTGCGCAGTCGAAGGTGACTTGGAACTGCTTGATCGATGACATCGGCGCACCATAACAGGCGGACTCCGTCGCTCATCTCCCGGCGTGAGTCCGCATGTTGCCGGGAGGACAGCCCCTGCCGGCCGCTGTCGAGCAAGGACCGGAACAAGACACTCCCGATCGACGTAGTCTGCGGAGCATGCGGATCTCCGTCTCCTCCGACATGGACGAACCCGTGGCCCGCGCCCTGGTCGCGAAGCTGCGTGAACGCGGGCACGACGTCGTCACCCACGGTGCCCTGCGCCCCGGCGACGATCCGCAGTGGGCGGCGTGCTCGGAGGCCGCGGCCCGGGACGTCGCCGAGGGCCGGGCCGACCAGGCGGTCGTGTGCTGCTGGACCGGCACGGGCGCGTCCATCGCCGCCAACAAGGTGCCCGGCGTACGGGCGGCCCTGTGCACCGACGCCTACACGGCGGACGGCGCACGCCGCTGGAACGACGCCAACGTGCTCGCGCTCGGCCTGCGGCTGACGTCCGGGCCAATGCTGGCCGAGATCCTCGACGCCTGGTTCGCGGCGGCGCCCAGCGAGGACGCCGAGGACCGGGAGAACGTCGCCCGCGTGGGGCGGATGGACTCCGGCAGGACGGTGCAGCCGTAAGCGCGAGGACGCCCGGCGCCCACGCGCGCCACCGCCACGGCTACGGCTGTTGCGTCGGGCCGGTGTCCGGCGGCGTCGACGCGCGCACGACCCACGAAAGCGCGTCCCCACGGAACAGCGCGCGCCCGGCCGCGATCCGCCGCTCACGCACCGGTCCCCGCTCCGTGAGCCGGGTCAGGGACAGCAGCAGACCGGCCTCGTCCGCAGCGTGGTCGGACACCCCGAGCGCCGCCATACGGCGGACCCCCTCCGCACCGTGGCCGGGCAGCGGCCGGTAGCCGACGACCGGCAGCCCGGCGGCGAGCGCCTGGACGGCGGTCTGCCCGGCCGCGTTGTCCACCAGGGCCGCACACGCGTGCAGCAGCTCCGGCATGTCGCTCACCCAACCGGGGGTGAGGACGCCCGGCACACCGGACAGCGCGCGGCGCAACCGCTCGTTGCGCCCGCACAGCACCACCGGCAGGAAGCCGTGCGCGGCGAGCAGCCGCGCCGTGCCGGCCAGCTCCGCCCCGGCGCCCCAGGCGCCCGCGGAGACCAGCACGGCGGGCCGGCCCGGCCCGTGCCGCTGGAACCGGCGCCGCCACCCGGCCGCCCCCGGCCCCCCGGTGAAGAAGCCGGGTGCCACCACCGGCCCCGTCGCCTCGGCCGGCCGGCCCAGAGCCCGGCGCACCTCGTCGGCGGCCTCCCCTGTCACACACAGGTGCAGGTCGTTGCCCGGATGCAGCCACTGCCGGTGCACGGCGAAGTCGACGACGACCACCGCGCTGGGCACCCGCAGCACCCCCCGGGCCCTCAGATGGCCGGTGAGCTGCGCCGCCAGATGGAAGACGGGTACCACGACATCGGCGCGCGTCTCGCGGACCAGGCGCATCAGCCGTTCGCTCGCGAGCCGCGCCAGCGGTGTGCCGCTGGGCCGGGGCCGGGGGCCGGGCCGCAGGAAGACGTCGTAGATGCCGGCGTAGACCCAGGGGCAGTGCCGGACGGCGCCCTGGTAGAAGCCGCGCAGCCCGGCCCCGAGGCCGTAGGGCAGCAGCGCGAGCACGTCCACGACGCGCGCCTCCCGGCCGGCGGCGCGGGCCCGGCGCGCCAGCTCGGCGGCCACCGTGTCATGGCCCGAGCCCATGCTCGCGCTGACCACGAGCAGGCGTTCGGCCCCGGGCGGGCCGTCCGGGGCGGTCTGGGTGAGCGCATGCCCGGTATCCGGGCCGGGCCGGGCCGGGGTGTGCCCGGTCTCCGGGCCCCGGGCGGCGGGCAGCGGTGGCGGCGCGGGCGTTTCGGACGACACTGGTAGTGAGTAACCCTCACCCACCGCAGTCAAACGAACGGGCACGCCCCGCCCGTCCCACGTTTCGGGCCCGGCCACCGGGATACTTCACCCCGGCAGGACAAGGCCGGACCGCCGGGGGCCGCACCGGCGGCACCCCGGTCCCCGTCGACCTTCGAGGTGCGCCCCGATGTCCCAAGCCCCTTCCCGTCCTCGGTCCGGCTCCGGGATCCCCGTGGAGGCACCGGCGACGCTCACCGCCGCGAGCCGGCGCGCCGCCGACGGCGCGCTGCCGGGCGGGGGCGCGCTGGTGACCGGTGCCTCCTCCGGGATCGGGGCCGCGGTGGCACGCCGGCTGGCCGCCGAGGGCGGCTGGCGGCTGGTGCTGAACGGGCGGGACCGCGCGCGGCTGGAAGAGGTCGCCCGGGGCACCTCGGGCGTCGCCTACCCGGCGGACCTGTGCGGCCCGGGCGCCGAACGGCGGCTCGCGGAGTTCGCCCTGGACAGCGTCGGCCGGGTCGACCTGCTGGTGGCCGGCGCGGGCATCGGATGGGCCGGGCCGTTCAGCACCATGCCGCAGCCCGCCATCGACGAGGTGTTCGACGTCAACGTGCTCGCCACCCTGCACCTGATCCGGCTGCTGCTGCCGCACATGATCGGGCAGGGCACCGGCCGGGTGGTCATCATCGGCTCCCTGGCCGGCACGGTCGGCGTCCGGGACGAGGCCGTCTACTCCGCCGCCAAGGCCGCGCTGGGCGCGTTCGCCGACGCCGTGCGCTACGAGCTGCGCGGCACCGGCGTCGGCATCAGCCATGTGGTGCCCGGTGTGGTGGACACCCCGTTCTTCGACCGGCGCGGGGTGCCCTACCGGCGCGCACGGCCCAGGCCCGTCCCGGCGAGCCGGGTCGCCGACGCGGTGTGGGAGGCCGTCTCGCGCGGCCGGGACGAGGTCTACGTCCCCGGCTGGACCCGTGTGCCCGGCCGGGTCCGGGGCGCCGCGCCCGCCCTGTACCGGCGCCTCGCCGCACGGTTCGGGTGAGGCGGGGAAGCGCCGGATCGAGTCGTGGGGAGGGACCGCGTGAGTCGAGGGAGGGATCGCCTGAGGCGGGGAGGGGGAGGTAGGGCCGGATGAACGTCCTCACCGTCGTCCTCGCACTGCTCGCCGCCGCCGCCAACGCCGCGGCCTCGGTCCTGATGAGACGCGCGGCCACGGAGAGACGACCGGACGAGGCGACCGGGCGTGCGCGGGACGGGCGGGGCGGGCGGCGGCGGTGGTTCTGGACGGCCGGTGCCGGGCTGCTCGCCGGCTCCGGGGTGGTGCAGGCGGCGGCGCTGGCCGTGGGGAGTCTGTCGCTGGTGCAGCCTCTGCTGGCCACCGAGCTGCTGTTCACGCTCGCGATCGGCAGCGCCGTCTTCCATCGCCGGCCGGACCGGACCACCTGGCTGTCGTTCCTGGCCCTGGCCGTCGGGCTCGCCCTGTTCCTCGGGGCCGCCGCGCCGTCCTCCGGACGGACCACCGCCGGGCCGGGCCGCTGGGCCCCGGTCGCGTGGGCGGTGGGGTGCCTGGTGCTCACTCTGGCGGGCGCGTCCCGGCTCGTGCGCGGGGCGCCGCGAGCCGCCCTGCTCGGGCTGGCCTCGGCCGTGATGTTCGCGTTGACGGCCGCCCTGCTGAAGCAGGTGACGGGACAGCTCCCGAGGGGACTGGGCCACCTGGCGGCGGACTGGACGCCGTACGCCACCGCGGTCACCGGACTGGTCGCCTTCGGGCTCCTCCAGTGCGCCTTCCGGGCGGGCACTCTCGTCGCCTCCCAGCCGGCCCTCACGCTCGGGGACGCACTCACCAGCGTGGCGCTCGGCTGGGCGCTGTTCGGGGAACACATCGGCCTGGGCGTGCGGATGCTGCCCGAGGCGATCGGCGTCGGTCTCCTCGCGGCGGGCACGGTCGGCCTGGCGCGCGCTCCGGCGGTGTCCGGCCAGTGGGACTCCGAGCCGCCGCCCCCCGGTCACCGCGGCGGCCATGAGCACCACGAAGGCGGAGGCGTACGGACGAAGAGCACGTGAGTGCGCACGGAGAGCGCGTGAAGAGGCGGGAACGCGTGAGGAGGCGGGAACCGTGAGGAGAGGGGAACACATGGGAGACCGAGCAGCCGTCGCGGGCGGGCCGGACCGTGGGGGCGTGCGCCCGGCGGTGGGGATCCTCGCCCCGTCCGGTGTCGCAGCCGCGGTTGCCGTCGCCGCAGTCGCGCACATCGTGCCGGCCGCCACCTGGCTGCCCCGCTTCCGCGCCGTCTGCTTCCCGCGCCTGGCCGGCCTCGGCCGTTCCGACCACGTGGCGCTCACCTTCGACGACGGCCCAGACCCCGACTCCACGCCGCGCTTCCTGGACGCGCTCGACCGGCTCGGCGTCCGCGCCACCTTCTTCGTCCTCGGCGAGAGCGCCGTCCGCTTCCCGGAGCTCACCCGGGACATCGCGGAGCGCGGGCACGAACTCGCCGTGCACGGCTGGACCCACAGCCGCCCCTGGTTCCCGGCCCCCGGACGGGACCTTCGGGAGACCGCGCGCGCGGTGCACGCCCTGCACGAGATCACCGGCCGCCGGCCGACGTGGTACCGGCCCCCCTACGGGATCCTCACCGGTGGCCGATGGGCCGCCGCCGGGCGGCTCGGACTGCGTCCCGTGCTGTGGACCGCCTGGGGGCGGGACTGGACGGCGGACGCGACGGCCGCCTCCGTCCGCGCGACGGTGCGCGCGGACCTGCGCGGCGGCGGCACGATCCTCCTGCACGACTCGGACCGCGCCTCGTCCCCCGACTGCTGGCACGCGGCCCTCGGCGCCCTCCCCGGCCTGATCACCGCGTCCCGGGAGGCGGGGTGGCAGGTGGGCCCCCTCCGCGAGCACGGCATCGCCCGGGAAGACGGCCCGGATGTGCCGGACGCCGAGGCCGCCCGACCCCGACAGCACACCCAGGCCACCGGCCGCCCCGCTCCCCACCCGACGTGACCGCCGCACCCGGCACACCGTCCGCGTTCCGCATCGTGACCGCCGCACCCGGCAGCCACCCGCACTCCACGCCGAGAGGGCCGTGGCGTACATCGCCCAGGCACCTGCCCCACGTCGTCCGACCTGCCCGCCCCACGCCCGGCCCGTTCCACTGCGCCGCATAGTCTCGACCCCATGTCTGTGCACGTCCTGGTCCTCGGCGGTACCACCGAGGCGCGCGAGGTGGCCGCGGCGCTGGCGGGGCGGCCCGGTGTACGCGTGACGATTTCGCTGGCGGGACGCGTGAGCCGGCCGGGACCGCTGGACGGCGAGGTGCGCGTCGGCGGCTTCGGGGGTGCGCAGGGGCTGGCGGCCTGGCTGCGCGAGCACCGCGTGGACGCACTCGTCGACGCCACCCACCCCTTCGCCGAGTCGATCACCCGCAACGCGGCGTGGGCCGCCACCGCCACCGGCGTACCGCTGGTGGTGCTGCGCCGCCCCGGCTGGCGGCCGGAACCGGGGGACCGCCGGCATCCGGTCGCCTCGATGGCCGCCGCCGCGCGGCTGCTGCCGCGGCTGGGCCGCCGGGTGTTCCTGACCACGGGACGGCTGGACCTGGCCGCCTTCGCCCACCTCGCCGAGCTGCACTTCGTCGTACGGTCCGTGGAGCCGCCCGAGCCCCCGATGCCACCGGACGTCCGGGTGGTGCTGGCCCGTGGGCCGTTCACCGTGTCCGACGAGACCGAGCTGCTGCGGGCCCACCGCGTCGACGTGCTGGTGACCAAGGACAGCGGGGGAGCGGCCACGGCCGCCAAACTCACGGCGGCACGGCAGCTCGGTCTTCCGGTCGTCGTCGTACGGCGGCCGCCGCTGCCGGAGGGCGTGACGGCGGTGCCGGACGCGCGAGCCGCCCTGGAGCGGCTGCACCTGCCCGCACCCTGACCAGGGGTGCCCGCCGGCCTACTCCTTCGGTCTGCGCCGCAGCAGATACGTGTCCATGATCCAGCCCTTGCGCTCGCGGGCCTCGGCCCGCAGCCGCTCGATGCGCGGAGCGGTCTCGGCGATCGGTCCGCAGGCGAGGATCTCGTCCGGGGTGCCTATGTAGGCGCCCCAGTAGATGTCGATGTCCTGGTCGGCGTACTGCCGGAAGGTCTGGTGGGCGTCGAGCATGACCACCACGTCGTCCACGCCCTCGGGGAACCCCTCGGCGAGCCGCCGGCCCGTGGTGATCTGCACCGGCCGGGCCACCCGGTTCAGCCCCGTGCGGTGCCGGGCCACCAACGCCGAGACGCTGCTGATGCCCGGCACGACGTCGTACGCGAACTCCACCGCGCCGCGCGCCAGCACCTCCTCGAGGATGCCCAGGGTGCTGTCGTACAGCGCGGGATCCCCCCACACCAGGAACGCGCCCCGCTCCTGATCACCGAGCTCCTCCGTGATCAGCCGCTCGTAGATGTCCGCGCGGGCGCTGCGCCAGTCCCCGACGGCGGGGGAGTAGCCGGTGCCGCCCGCCGACCGGTCCCGCTCCGGGTCCCGCGCCTCCACCACGCGGTACGTCCCCTCCGGTACGTGTGTGTGCAGGATGTCCCGGCGCAGCCGCACGAGGTCCGACTTCACCTCGCCCTTGTCCAGGACGAAGAACACGTCCGTGTCGCGCAGCGCCCTGACCGCCTGCAACGTGAGCTGGTCTGGGTCGCCCGCGCCGATACCGATGACATGAATCTTTCGCACGCCCCCGAGTCTGCCGTAC
>NZ_JAVACL010000049.1:0-55013 GCF_032658145.1 Streptomyces sp. MK7 | reverse complement strand
AACAGGGGCACGGCCTGAGATCCTCCGGACGGACAGGGGCCGCGCCGTTTGTGACGGCGCGGCCCCTGCCGCGTGCAAGGCCCTGAGTCAGGGCCGGACCGGCAGTGTCGCGCAGTTGGCCGGGGCCGGCTTGCCGGCGAGACGGTCGGTCAGCCAGGAGACCGCCGCGCCCTGGTCGGCGAGCAGGGGCCCGAAGTGGTTGAGCAGTGGGCTGATGACGTTCGGCAGGACGACCGGCCGGTACGTGACGTCGGCGCCCTTGCGGCACCAGTCGACGGCGAGCTGCCGGGCCTGGGCGTGCGGGACGAGGTTGTCGCTGGTGCCGGTGGCCAGCCGCACCGGACCGGCCGGCTTCAGCCTGCCGATGCGCTGGGTGTCGAGGAAGTCCTTCAGGGCGGGCGTGGAGCGGATGATGTCGCTGACGGACCGCCCGTCGGTCGTCCACCGCGTGCTCCTGGCGTAGCCGTAGTGGAGGATCGCGTCGCCCACGCACATGGTCGACAGGTCCTTCAGAGCGGCCTTGCCGACGGCGTTGAGGTGGGCGTCGGCGATCGGCCGCAGGTCGGGGTCGGTCTGGAGGAAGCCGTTGAGGGACCAGCCGAGGGCGCCGGCCAGTTCACTGCCGTCGATGGCCTTGGTGACCTCGGTCAGGTCGGCGGGCGGCGCACCGGCGTAGGTGCCCGCGAGGGCCACGTCGGGGGCATAGGAGGGCTGGAGTTCGGCGGCGGCCGCGGTGGCGCCGCCGCCCTGGCTGTAGCCGAAGAACCCGACGGGCGAGGCCGCGGTGACCGAAGCGCCCTGTACGGCACGGGCGGCCCGGGCCGCGTCGAGGACGGCATGGGCCTCGTCGACACGGTCGACGTAGGTGTGCAGCCGGTCCGTGGCCCCCAGGCCGACGTAGTCGGTGACCACGACGGCGGCGCCCTCGGCGAGCAGCCGGTAGACCGACAGGTCCTCGTAACCGACCGACATCGTCCGGCCGTTGAAGGACACCGGGTGCTCCAGGGCCATGGAGGCCGCGCACTGGTCGCCCTGTCCCATGGTGCCGGGAGCCACGACGACCAGCGGGCGCGCACCGGTCCCGGGCCAGTGCGCCGCCGGTTCGATGTAGGCGCCGGTGACGGCGACCGGCCGGCCGCCGGAGTCGGTCGACTTGTACATCACCCGGGTGGCCCGGCCCGGCAGCGGGCCGTTCAGGCCGGGCAGGCTGAGGGCGAGCGGGAGCGGTTGACTGCGGATCAGGGTGCCGTCGGCGCCCGGCAGTTCGGTGGGCGGGGTGTAGAACGCCGGGATGGTGACGCCCCGGGACACCACGGGCGCGGACGCCGTGGCCGCGGTGGCCGGGGTGGCGGCGAGGGCCTGGACGCCGAGGCACGAGGCAGCGGTGACCGCTGCGGCGAGCAGATGTCTGCGCGCGGGCATGGGGAACCTCCTGGGATGCGGCCGAGCAGGAGAGACCGCCTCGTGCCGGGGCGGCGGACGTCGCCCGGTCCGGGCACGAGGGCAGGACGGCAGGACGGCGTGAGGCGGCACGGTCGTCCGCCGGCTTCCTCACGCGGGTGGGGAGTGAACTGACGAGACCGTACCCACCGGCTGTTACCGCCGGTACCGGCCGGTAGGTTACGGTTCAGTAATTTGACTCAGCGTCTAATAAGGGGGCCGTTTCCGTGACAGGGCATCGGAACGGGGCCCGAACACCCGCCGTTCACCAGGCCATTTCGTCGATCAGCAGGGTCATGTCCGGCTCCGCGGCCCGGCCCAGGGTCTGCTCCGCCCAGATCACCTTGCCGTGCGCCACATAGCGGGTGCCCCACCGGTCCGCGAACTGGGAGACCAGGAACAGCCCGCGGCCGCCCTCGTCGGTGGTCGCCGCGCGCCGCAGCCGGGGCGAGGTGTTGCTGCCGTCCGAGACCTCGCAGACCAGGGTGCGGCCCAGCATGATCCTGACCCGCACCGGCGGCGCGCCGTAGCGGATCGCGTTGGTGAGGAGCTCACTGAGGATCAGCTCGGTGGCGAACGACACCTCCTCCAGCTCCCAGTCCACCAGCCGGCGACTCACCTCCGTCCGCACCCGGGAGACCGCGCCGGCCTCGAACGGCACGTCCCAGACCGCCACCCGGGACGGGTCCAGCAGCCGGGTCCGGGCCACGAGCAGGGCGATGTCGTCGCTGGGATGCTGCGGCAGCATCGTCTCCATCACGGCCCGGCACGTCTCCTCCGGCGACCGGTCCGGAGCGGCGACGGCCGCCCCGAGGATCCGCAGCCCCTCGTCGATGTCGCGTCCGCGGTCCTCGACCAGACCGTCCGTGAACAGCACCAGCCGGCTGCCCTCCGGCAGGTCCAGCTCGCCCGCCTCGAACGGATGCCCGCCCACCCCCAGCGGCGGCGACAGGGGCAGGTCCGGGAAGGTCACCCGGCCCGCGGGGTCCACCACGGCCGGGGCGACATGCCCGGCGCGGGAGAGGGTGCAGCGTCCGCCCACCGGGTCGTAGATGGCGTACAGGCAGGTCGCCCCGGTGACCCGCGAGCCCTCGCCGTCCGCCGCGTCCGCCTGGGTGTCCAGACGGGTCACCATCTCGTCGAGATGGCCCAGCAGCTCCTCCGCGGGCAGGTCCAGCGAGGAGAAGTTCAGTACGGCCGTCCGCAGCCGGCCCATCGTCACCGCCGCGTGCAGCCCGTGCCCCACCACGTCCCCGACCACGAGCGCCACCCGGAACCCCGGCAGCGGGATCACGTCGAACCAGTCGCCGCCCACACCCGACTGCGCCGGCAGATAGCGCCACGCCACCTCCAGCACGTCCTGCTCCGGAAGGTCCCGGGGCAGCAGGCTGCGCTGCAGGGTCACGGCCATCTCGTGCTCGCGGGAGTAGCGACGCGCGTTGTCGATCGCGACGGCCGCGCGGGCCACCAGTTCCTCGGCCACCGCCACGTCCTCGTCGTCGAACCGGGCCGCCCCGGCCCCCCGCCAGAAGTTGACCATGCCGAGCACCACGCCCCGAGCCCGCAGCGGCACCGTGATCAGCGAATGGATGCCGGAGGCCAGCACCCGGCGCGCGCCCTCCGGATCCTGCGCCCGCCAGTCCCGGGCGGTCTCGAGGTCCGGCACCAGCACGGCCTTGCCGCGCCGCAGCGCCGCCACCATCGGCGTGTCCGCCACCACGAACTGGATCGAGTCCCCGACCGGCTGCAGCGGATCGTCCGGAAGCGACCCGTGCAGCGCGGTGCGGCGCATCCGGTTCACGGCACCCGTGGGCTCCTCGCCGTGCAGCACGGCGTCCAGGAGCTCCACGGTGACCACGTCCGCCATCCGCGGCACCGCCACCTCGGCGAGCTCCTGTGCGGTGCGCCGCACGTCCAGCGTCCTGCCGATCCGCACCCCGGCCTCGTAGAGCAGTGTCAGGCGCCCCCGCGCCATCTCGGCCCGGCCGGACAGGGCCTGCAACTCCGTGGTGTCCCGGAAGCTGGCCACCAGGCCCTGCGCGCCGCCGTACGGCGCGGTGCGCCGCGTGTTGACCGCCAGCAGCCGGTCGCCGGCCGGGCACACCACGTCGGAGGCGGCCTCCCCCGACACCAGCAGCCGCGTCATCTCCTCGCCCAGCCCCAGCTCCGTGACGTGCCGCCGGCCGGCGTCCGGCGGCAGGCCCAGCAGCCGGTGCGCCTCGTCGTTGGCGAGCAGCAGCCGGCCGTCGGCACCGACGATCAGCACACCCTCGCGCACCGCGTGCAGCACGGCGTCGTGGTGTTCGTACATACGGGTCATCTCGGCCGGGCCGAGCCCGTGGGTCTGGCGGCGCAGCCGCCGGCTGACGAGGGCGGTGCCACCGGTGGCCAGCGCCAGGGCGAGGGCAGCCGAACCCAGCACCATCGGTACCTGCTGGTCCAGCAGATGCCCCACGTTCTCGATCTCGATCCCGGCCGTGACCACGCCGACCACGCGCCGGCTCGCGTCCATCACGGGCACCACCGCCCGCACGGCGTCGGACGGCTTGCCGTGGAAGGTGTCGGTGAACGTCTCGCCCGTGGCGGCCCGGCCGATGTCCTGCGCCGTGGTGCCGATCAGCTGCGGCTGCGTGTCGGCGAGCCGCACGCCCCGCGGGTCCAGCACGGAGATGAAGTCGACGCCGGATCCGGTCTGCGCCTGCATGACCGAGGGCTGCAGGACCCTGGTCGGATCGGACGACTGGAACGCCATCGCCGTGCCGGGCGCGTGCGCGAACGCTTCCGCGACGGCCAGTGACCGCTCCCGGGCACTGTTCTCACCGTCGTAGCGCCCCTGCAGCACCAGTGCGGCCGCGGCCGCCGCGATGAGCACCAGGACCACGATGACCTGGAGCAGGAACACCTGCGCCGCGAGGGTGCGCAGGCTCCAGGACGGCGACAGGCGGCGTCCGGGGAACCGCCGCAGGCGACGGGACGGATCAGCGGACCGCCGACCGCCCGGCGGCGCTGCCGCTCTCGACCGGGACCGGCGGGTGCGTCCGATCATGTTCCCAGTTCTAACACCGCGCTTGTCGCAGGGGCGACCCCGGGAAGCTGCTGCTCCGCCCAGATCGTCTTGCCCGAGCTGGTGTACCGGGTGCCCCAGCGCTGGGCGACCTGGGCGACCAGGAACAGGCCCCGTCCGCCCTCGTCCGTGCCGAGCGCCCGCCTCATGCGCGGGGAGGTGTTGCTGGCGTCGGATACCTCGCAGATCAGGGTGCGCTCATGGATGAGGCGCAGACCGATCGGGCCGCCCGCGTGCCGGATGGCGTTGGTGAGCAGCTCGCTGACGATCAGCTCCGTGGTGAAGACCATCTCGTCCAGCCCCCAGCGGGACAGCTGCTCGGTGACGTTCTCCCGGGCCACGCGCACGGCCGAGGGGTCGGTGGGCACCTCCCAGGAGGCCACGCGGTCGGCGCTGAGGACATGGGTGCGGGCGATGAGGAAGGCCACGTCGTCCCGCGGCCGGTCCGGCAGCAGCGTGCGGACCATGATGTCGCAGATCTCCTCCAGGGGGCGGTCCGGGTGGGCGAGGGTGAAGCACAGGCGCTCCATCCCCACGTCCACGTCCCGGTCCGACGCCTCGATCAGCCCGTCCGTGTAGAGGGCGATGACGCTGCCCTCCTCCACGGCAACCTCGGCCGACTCGAACGGCAGGCCGCCCAGGCCGAGCGGGGGCCCCGCGGGGATGTCGGGGAACTCCACCGGCTCGGTCAGATGGGCGATCGCGGGGCTCGGGTGCCCGGCCCGGGCCACGACGATCTTGCGGGCGATCGGGTCGTACACCGCGTACACGCAGGTCGCCCCGATCACCGTGGGCTCCTGGGCGGCCGCCTCCGCCTCGTCGGACAGGCGCACGACCAGGTCGTCGACGCGCGCCAGCACCTCGTCCGGGGGCAGATCCAGGTCGGCCAGGGTCTGCACGGCGGCCCGCAGCCGGCCCATGCTGGCCGCCGCATGGAGCCCGTGGCCGACCACGTCGCCCACCACCAGCGCGACCCTGGCACCGGAGAGCGGGATGACGTCGAACCAGTCCCCGCCCACCCCCGACTCGGCGTCGGCCGGCAGATAGCGGTACGCCACCTCGACGGCGCTGTGCTCGGGCAGGGCGAGCGGCAGCAGGCTCGTCTGCAGGGTGAGCGCGGCCTGGTGCTCGCGGGTGAAGCGCCGGGCGTTGTCCACGCACATGGCGGCCCGCCCCACCAGGTCCTCGACCAGGAGCAGGTCGTCCTCGTCGAACGAATCGGGGTTCTTCCAGCGCAGCAGCGTGACCACGCCCATCGTGGTGCCGCGGGCCCGCAGCGGGACGACCAGATGCGTGTGCACCCCGAGCCGGAACATCTTCTCCCAGCGCTGGGCGTCGTGGGCGAGCCAGGGCGTCCAGGTGCCGACGATCTCCCGCAGCGGCTTTCCGGTGGCCAGGCACCGCCTCTGGGGAGACAGGTCCGGGTAGCGGGTGGGCTCGCCGACCCGGACGATCACCTCCGGCTGGTCCTCCTTGACCGACCGATGGACCGCGCGCCGCAGCGTGTCCGCGCCGCTCAGCGCCCCGGTGTCCGGGATCTTCATCGCGTGGGCGGTGTCCAGGAGGTCGATGGCCACGAAGTCGGCGACCTGCGGGACGAGAACCTCCGCCAGTTCCTGCACCGTACGGTCGAGGTCCAGGGTGGTCCCGATGTGATCGGTGGCCGCGTTCAGCAGCGCCAGCCGCTCGCGTGCCGGGTCCTGTCCGGTCAGGTCGAGAGCGGCGTAGCAGATGCCCAGCGTGCGGCCCGCGCCGTCGCGCAGCGGGAAGAAGGAACGCAGCCTGGAACGCCCCGGCCCCCCCGCGTCCGCCGCCGCGTGGCGGGGCGGGGTGTGTTCGAGGGTCACCTGGCACTGCCCGGAGAGCAGCACCTGCCTGGCCTGCCGGGTCACCACGGAGGACTCCCGCGCCGTGGCGACCAGGGCCCGCAGCGTGCTCTCGGCGTGGGCACCTCCCTCCGCCGCGGCGGTCCCCGCGGATCCGGCTCCTTCCCCGGTGTACACAGCCCCGGCGGCTTCGGCGGCAGGGTCGTCCATGCCGGCCAGCGCGCGGTTGACCCACCGGTAGTGCAGCTGCGTGTCCAGCACCGCGACCCCGAACGGCGACTGCTCCAGCAGGGCGTGCGCCACCGCCTCGTACATCTCGTGCCGGCGCCGCCGCATCGCGTCGCATCCGAGGACGAGCCAGCCGCCGCCGCTCGCACCGCTGCCGCCCGCGCCGCTGAGCCGGCCCACCCGCACGGCCAGCCGCACGGCTCCGCCCGAGCGGTGGCGGACGGTGAGCACTCCGGCCCAGGCGCGGTCGATGCCCCGCAGGAACTCCGGTACGGCGGCCGGGTCGCCGTACACCAGCAGGGATCCCGCGGGACGGCCCAGCACCTCGCGGGCAGGGTGACCGACGAGCTCCTCGGCGCCCCGGCTCCAGTGGACGATCAGTCCCTCGGCGTCGATCACCGCCACGGCCGTGGAGGCGATGTCGAACGGATCGCCCGGACCCGCACTGCTCGCCACGCCGCTGACGCCCATGCCTTCATCCCCATCCACGGGCAGGACCCCCAGGGACATTTTCCCATCGGGGACCGGGTCCCGCGCCCGGAACGGCTCGGGGCGGCCGGAACGGGCCTGCTACCCCTGCCGCCCCAGCGCGGTCAGCGCCTCGTCCGTGAGCCGGTAGACCGTCCACTCGTCCTGCGGACGGGCGCCCATCGCCTCGTAGAAGTCGATCGCCGGACGGTTCCAGTTCAGGACCGACCACTCCAGGCGTTCGTAGCCGCGCGCCACGCAGATGCGGGCCAGCTCCGTCAGCAGGGCCCGGCCGTGGCCGCCGCCGCGGGCCTCGGGGCGGACGTACAGGTCCTCCAGGTAGATGCCGTGCACACCCCGCCAGGTGGAGAAGTTGAGGAACCACAGGGCGAAGCCCACGACCTCGCCGTCCGGGCCCTCCGCGACATGCGCGTAGGCCGCCGGGCGCTGTCCGAACAGTGCCTCCGCGAGCTGCTCCGGCGTCGCCCGCGCCTCGTCGAGCGCCTTCTCGTACTCGGCGAGTTCGCGGATCAGGTCGTGGATGACGGGGACGTCTGCGGGGGTCGCGGCGCGGATCATGGGCGCAGTCTCACACACCGCGATCGGATGGCTCCGGCCGGGTCCCCGAGCGGCTTCCGTCGTGCGTGACGCCGTCCGTCCGGTGCGCGTGGTGTCGTCCGTCCTGGGGTGCGTGAACGCGGCCGTACAACCCCTGGGCCGGTCGGGGTGTCTTCTCCACCGAAGGGGAAGAACCGGACGTTCCCCGGCAATCCGACCGCACCTCCAGGGGGAAGAAGATGAGCGTGACGCGCACTCTCACCCGCCGCGGCCCGGCCGCGGCGCTCGCACTCGTGACGGCGGCCGTCCTCGGGGCCGGTGCCGCCGGCTCATCGAGCGCGGCCCCGGCCGCCGCGCCGCGGACACGGCAGATCGCCTCCTCGGTCCTCGGCGGCGACTACAAGTTCACCCTGACCGCGGTGCGTTCCGCCGACGACCGGTACGCCGCCTCCGTGCGCCTTCAGGTCTACATGCGCACCGATGGCGGTGCCTGGAAGGAGTCGGCCCGTGCGACCGTGGGCGCCGTGGACGGCTGGTTCTGGTATCCGCTGACCGGAAAGGGCGCCGTCTGCCGGTTCTCGACCTCGGCCGCCGAGCCCGCACCGGTCGATGTGAGCCTGCTGGTCACGCCGTCCATCGGCTGCTCCCAGCCGCAGCACTTCATGGTCGAGCAGGGCAGGATCCACGCCGGCTGAACCCGTGACGCGCGCGGGCGGGGCGGCGGCTGCGAGCCGTCGCCCCGCCGGTGACGGACCGGGGGAACGCGGTCGGGTGTCAGACCGCAGGCGCCGGGTAGGTCGGGTACTCCACCCCGGAGACGTACTGGACGACGCGGATGACCTGGCAGGAGTAGCCGAACTCGTTGTCGTACCACAGGTAGAGGATGGCGTTGTCGCCCTCGACCTTGGTGGCGCCGGCGTCGACGATCGAGGCGTGGCGCGAGCCGATGAAGTCGCTGGAGACCGCGTCGGGCGCCGTGATGAAGTCGATCTGGCGCTTGAGCGGCGAGGTCAGCGAGACGCCGCGGAGGTAGTCGAGGACGTCCTCGCGGGTGGTCTCGCGGGCCAGCTGAAGGTTGAGGATCGCGATCGAGACGTCCGGCACCGGGACGCGGATCGAGCTGCCGGTGATCCTCGCCTTGAGGTCGGGCAGCGCCTTGGCGACGGCGGAGGCCGCGCCGGTCTCGGTGATGACCATGTTCAGCGGCGCGGACCGGCCGCGGCGCTCGGACTTGTGGTAGTTGTCCAGCAGGTTCTGGTCGTTGGTGAACGAGTGGACGGTCTCCACGTGGCCGCGCAGCACTCCGTACTCGTCGTCCATCGCCTTCAGCGGCGGGACGATCGCGTTGGTGGTGCAGGAGGCGCAGGACAGGATCCGCTCGTCCGGCTTGACGGTGTCGTGGTTGACGCCGTGCACGATGTTCGGGACGTCGCCCTTGCCGGGCGCGGTCAGGACGACCTTGTCGATGCCCGGGCGCAGGTGCTCGGACAGGCCCTCGCGGTCACGCCACTTGCCGGTGTTGTCGATGAGGATGGCGTCCTTGATGCCGTACGCCGTGTAGTCCACCTGCGTCGGGTCGTCGGCGTAGATGACCTTGATCGCGTTGCCGTTGGCGACGATCGTGCTGGAGGCCTCGTCGACGGTGATCGTGCCCTGGAACTGGCCGTGGATGGAGTCGCGGCGCAGCAGCGAGGCGCGCTTGACGATGTCCTGCTCACCGCCCCCGCGCACCACGATCGCGCGCAGCCGCAGTCCGTTGCCGGAGCCGGCCTTCTCGATGAGCAGGCGGGCGACGAGGCGGCCGATGCGGCCGAAGCCGTAGAGGACGACGTCGCGTCCCTCACCGCGCTCGATCTTGCCCTCGCCCGTGGCGCCGGCGACGGCCTCGGCGGTGAACTGTTCCACCGGCAGACCGCGGTCGTCGCTCCTGTACGTCGCGGCCAGCATACCGATGTCGATCTGCGACGGCCCGAGGTCCAGCGTGGTGAGGGCCCGGAGGAAGGGGAGCGTCTCGGTGACCGAGAGCTCCTCACCGGCGATCTGGCGGGCGAACCGGTGGGTCTTGAGGATGCTCACCACCGACTTGTTCACCAGGGAGCGGCTGTGCAGCAGGACGGTGACGTCCCGTTCCCGGTGCAGCTTCCCGATCATCGGGATCATCGACTCCGCGATCTCCTCGCGGTTCTTCCAGTTGGTGAACGAGTCGTCGTTGACAGTCACAGATCTATCTTTCGAGCTAGGAGGCGCTCATATGCTAACCACATGACGTGTTGATCACCCAAGCGGCGGTCGCCGAAGTCCCCTTCGGGTGCTATGTCATGGGCGCAAAACAGGCCGGAACGGTCATCGGTGCCAAAGGTTTGGCACCCTCGTCCACGCGCGTTAAGAAGGCGCCAACGACCGATCAAGAGGTGGGGGAGGGGCCCGTGACACGGCCAGCGGTGCCCGGGGAGTTTCTGGAGGGCTACACCCGGATCCTGGCCGATGTCTGCGTCACCGGCCGCCCGGCTGACCCGGGACGAACGGGAGTCCCTGCGGGCCCAGGGGAAACGGGCGGCGGAGGCCGGACACGAACTGCGGACGCTGGTCCGCTGCCACCTCGCCGAGACCCGGGCGTTCTCGCCCGCACTGGCCGCCGTCGGGGTCGACCGCGTCCTCGCCGCCGTCGAACAGGCCGTCGACGCCTTCGCCGAGGGCCACGAGCGGGCGCAGCGGCTGGCCATGCGCCAGGAGGAGGCCGACCGCCGGGAGTTCATCGACGACCTCCTCTACGGCCGCAGCGACCTCGGACGGCTGGCCGAACGCGCCGAACGCTACGGACTGCTCTTCTCCCGCGCCCACGCGGTGGCCGTCGCCGGGGGCCGGCAGCCCGTGGACGACACCCACCCGGCCACCCGGCGCGTCGAGACCGCCCTGCTCGGCCGCTTCGCGGAGCGCCGCATCCTGCTCACCACCAAGGACGGGCGGCTGGTCTGCGTCGCCCCGGTTGACCAGGACGACGTCCTCGCCTTCTTCGCCAAGCACGCCTACGCGGCCACCGACGGAGGTCGGGTCGCCATCGGACGCCCCCACTCGGGTGCCGGGGGAGTGGTCGACTCCTACGAGGAGGCCCTCAACGCCCTCGAACTCGCCGACCGCCTCGACCTCCAGGAGCCGGTGCTGCGCGCCGCGGAGCTCCTCGTCTACCCGGTGCTGACCCGTGACCGTCAGGCGATGGCCGACCTCGTCCGCGACACCCTGGGGCCGCTGCGCGGCGCGCGGGGCGGCGCCCGGCCGCTCCTGGACACCCTCACCGCGTACTTCGACGCCGGCTGCACGGCCGCCGAGGCGGCGCGCCGCCTCGGCCTGAGCATCCGCGCCTTCACCTACCGCCTGGAACGCATCCACAAGCTGACCGGTGCCGACCCGGCGGACCCGGTGCACCGGTACACGCTGCAAACAGCGGTGATCGGCGCCCGTCTTCTCGGCTGGCCCGACTCCGACGTGTGACCCAGCGGGCCCGGCGTCACCGGCACCGTCACGGGCACAGGCACCGTCACCAGCGCCGGTATCGGCACCGTTCACCCCACCGCCCCCGCACAAGAGGCGGTCCCGGGTGCGGCGTGTGAGCCTGGTGCGGAGACGGGTGCCCCCGGAGCAGGGCGAAGGCATGCCCTGGCCGCGCGCCCGTCTCCGAGCAGGAGCCGGACCGTCGCCAGGAGAGGCCGAGCACATGAGCGTCAACACCAGCGGCACCGCCCCCGCCGGCCAGGAGTCCCAGGACGCCCGCGAACGCGCCGGCTTCGACGAGATCCACATCCTCTGGATCTCCGAGGGCATGAGCTGCGACGGCGACACCGTTTCCATCACCGCGTCGGAGCAGCCCGCCATCGAGGACATCGTGCTCGGGCTCGTCCCCGGGCTGCCCAAGGTGCACCTGTACAACAAGGTGCTCTCGCCGAGCCTGGGCGGCGAGGAGTTCCTCGCCCCCTACCGGGCGGCGGCCCGCGGCGACCTCACGCCGTTCGTCCTCGTCATCGAGGGCTCGGTGCCCAACCAGAACATCATCGAGGGCGGCGGCTACTGGACCTCCTTCGGCAACGACCCCGAGACGGGAGAGCCGCTCCCCCTCAACTGGTGGATCGACCGGCTCGCGCCGAGGGCCTGGGCGGTCGTCGCGGCCGGCACCTGCGCGGCTTACGGCGGCATCCACGCCATGGCGGGCAACGCCACCGGCTGCATGGGCCTCGCGGACTACCTGGGCTGGGACTTCACGTCGCAGGGCGGCCTGCCCGTCGTCAACGTGCCGGGCTGCCCGGTCCAGCCCGAGAACTTCATGGAGACCCTGACCTGGGTGCTTCACCACGCCGCAGGCTCGGCGCCGCCCCCACCGCTGGACGAGATGCTGCGCCCGCAGTGGCTGTTCGGCAGGACCGTCCACGAGGGCTGCGACCGGGCCGCCTACTACGAGCAGGCCGACTTCGCCAGGGACTACAACTCGCCCAAGTGCCAGGTGAAGGTGGGCTGCTGGGGCCCGGTGGTGAACTGCAACGTGCCCAAGCGCGGCTGGATGGCCGGCATCGGCGGCTGCCCGAACGTCGGCGGCATCTGCATCGGCTGCACCATGCCCGCCTTCCCCGACGCCTTCATGCCCTTCATGGACGAACCCACGGGCGGCAGCCTGTCCTCCGTCCTCATCAAGCCCTACGGCGCCTTCATCCGGCGGCTGCGCGGCATCACCAGCATGGCCGTCAACAAGGAACCGAAGTGGCGCCACAACGAGGAAGAGCTGACCAGCGGCTACGACCCGCACTGGCGAGCCTGACACGGCGACGACGTCCGACGAGACCGACGAGACCGACGAGACCGAGGAGACCTACGAGACCGAGGAGCGGACCATGGGCAGGATCAGAGTGGGCAGGCCCGACGTGAAGCCCGACGCCGCGGGACACGTCCGCGGGCTGCACCAGGGCAACACCGGCCCCTACCACCGTCAGCAGGGACACCACGAGGACGGCACCGCCGACGCCCGGCGGTCCACCGGCATCCACTGGAAGAATCACGGCGCGATCACGAGGACCATGCCGAACCTCCCGCCCGGGTGACGCGTCACCGGGGAGGCGCCGGGAACGGCACGGACGGACGGCAGCAGCCCGGGAAAGGAGCAACGAGCGAGGATGACAGGGAAACAGGTGCTCATCGCGGAGGCCGCGGTGCTCGGCGGGCTGGCGCTCGCCCTGCTGGTCAAGGAGCTTCCCGGGGCCGTGCGCGAGGTCAGGATCTGGCGGATGGTCGGTCTCCGGCCCGGCTCGCGGCACCCGGGCTGATCCGGCCCGGGACAGGACTCAGGGACTCAGGGATTCGGAGACTCGCAGACTCAGGACAGGACGGTCTCAGGACAGGACGAAGTACCTGAGCCAGACGTAGAGCAGTGACAGGGCGACCGTCACCGCTGTCACGACCAGCCCGTACTTGGTGAACTGCCAGAAGGAGATCGGCTGCCGGCTGCGCTCCGCGATGCCGAGGACCACGACGTTCGCCGAGGCGCCGATGGCGGTGGCGTTGCCGCCCAGGTCGGCCCCCAGGGCCAGCGCCCACCACAGCACATGGGCGCCGCCACCGCCCATGCGGTGCACCAGATCGGCGGTGATCGGCGCCATGGTCGCCACGTACGGGATGTTGTCGACGACCCCCGACAGCACCGCCGAGGCACCGAGCAGCGTCATGGCCCCGCCCAGCTCGTTCCCGCCGATGACACCGGCGAGTGCCTGGGAGACGCGGTCGACGACCCCCGTTCCGATCAGTCCGCCGACCATGATGAACAGCCCGCCGAAAAAGGCGAGCGTAGGCCACTCCACCTCGGCCAGGACGTCGCCCGTCTCCACCGCGGACACCGCCACGAGCAGCCCGGCGCCGAGCAGCGCCACGACGCTCGGGGCGTAGTGCAGCACCGGGTGCAGCACGAACCCGGTGACGACCAGGCCCAGCACCACGAGCCCCTGGGCCAGCAGGCGCCGGTCGCGGATCGCCTCGCTCTCCTCCAGCGCCATGATCTCGGCGGCGCGGTCCTCGTCGAACCGGAGCGCGGCGCGGAACATGAACCGGCACAGCCCCAGCAGGACCACGACGAGCACCACGGCCAGTGGCGCGAGATGGACGAGGAAGTCGTTGAAGGTCAGTCCGGCGCGGCTGGCGATGATGATGTTCGGCGGGTCGCCGACCAGCGTGGCGGTGCCGCCGATGTTCGACGCCATCACCTCCGCGATCAGGAACGGCGCCGAGGGCAGCGCCAGCCGCTCGCACACCAGCAGCGTCACCGGGGCGATCAGCAGCACCGTGGTGACGTTGTCCAGCAGCGCCGACGCCACCGCCGTGATCACCATCAGCATCGCCATGACCCGGAACGGCTGGGCGCGGGCCCGCTTGACGGCCCAGATCGCCAGGTACTCGAACATGCCGGTCTTCTTCAGCACGCCGACGATCACCATCATGCCCATGAGCAGGAAGACGACGTTCCAGTCGACCCCGGTGTCCTCGGAGTGGAACGCCGACACGTCATCGGTCGCGCCGATGGCCAGCATCAGGCCCGCCCCGCCGAGCGCGACGGCGACACGGTGGATCTTCTCGCTGATGATCAGGGCGTAGGCGCCCACGAACACGGCGACGGCCGCCCAGCTGTGCCAGTCGTTCACGGTGCTCCGGTCGGTAGACGGACGGGTCGGAGGGGAGAGGCGTCCTCTGCTCGCCGACGGGGCTTCCCGGCACACCGCGAGGAACGTCACCCGTCCTTGACGCCGCTCTGACAGATCCCTGGTCCGTCCACGGGTATGCGCGCACCCGGCAGGACAGGGCCCGGCACCGGCCGGCTCATGACGCGGCGCGCAGCAGCCGCTCCAGCAGATGCGAGGCGGTGATCACCCCGAGCAGCCGCACGCCCGCCTCGTCCCTGTCGACGACCGCGACCAGCGGACTGCGCACCTGTGCCATCAGCGCGGCCACCTCCAGCGCGGTGTCGTCCGGGGCGGCGACCGGCGGCTCGGGCACCGACGTCGACAGGCAGTCACGCACCGTGCGGCCCTTCAGCGCCTGGCAGAGGCGGTCGGCGTGGCGCTCGTCCACCACCGCGGCGAGCGTCGGGTCCTCCATGACGTACGCCGGCACCACGGCCTTGATCATCTGAGAGGCGGGCAGGATCGCCTTCGGCGCACCGTCGTCGTCCAGCACGAGCAGCGCGGGCAGCCGGTGTTCGGCCATCAGCCGCGCGGCCTCGGTCGCGTCGGTGCCGACACCGACCGTCTCGTACTCGACCGCCAGGTCACGTGCGCGCACGAGCCGCTCCTACTTCTCGTCCATGTCCGGTGTCGCCGTGTTCGACAGCACCATTGTGACGCACCCGCCGTGCGCTGCCCGGCCGATGCGCCGGTGGCCGTGGGCCGGGTCGCCGCCCCGGGGGCCGATGCGGCGGCGGTGCGGCCGGCCGGGTGAACCGCGGATGCGGGTGCGATGCGGCGCGCCTGGCGTCGACAACGCACAGCGGCGGGGGTGACCGGGAGGAAGCGGACATGGGCCGCAGCAGAGGAACCGCGCACGGAACCGGTGACCGTTACACCACGGAGGACGTCCAGGAGGATGTGCAGCCGCGTCCGGCGCCCCGAATACCCGGCGTGGCGGAACAGTTGTGGCCCGCGGGCGGGACCGTACCCCGGTCCCGCAGACTGCGGCTGCGCATGGCACGGGCCGACCCTGTGTCCGTCCTGGCGGTGAGCTTTCTGGTGTCGCTGGGACCGGCGCTGTGCACGGCCGTCACCCTGCCGCCCGTACGGATCCTGCTCGCCCTCCTGGGCCGCGGCCCGTGGCCGTTCCCCGGCTGGGCACTCGCCCTGGTCACCTGCGCGGTCGTGCTGACCACCACCTCCGCCACGGTGTGCAGCCTCCCCTGCAACGTCTCGTGCCGGTGCGCCGGCGGTGTCGAGCTGACCCTGGCCGAGGCCCCCCCGGCCATGGTGGCACCCGCGCCGGAACCGGAACCGCAACCGGAACCGCAACCGGCGGAGCAAGGAGTACGGCCCGCCCATGACCGGGACCGGTTCACCCGGGCGGCCGCTGGGAGGTCCACCGGGCGTCGGGGCCCGGACCGCCGGGCTCGACCTGCGGCGTGTCCCAGCCGCCGGAGGCCGCGGCACCGGCCAGTCCTATGCTCCCCGCGCCGATCAGCGCCACGCCGATCACCTCGGGCAGCACCCGGACCCCGAGCCCGATGTACTCCTCGAACAGCGCCCAGCCCAGCGCCACACTGGTCACCGCGTCCCCGAGGGTCAGCGCGGGCTGTGACGCGGTGAGGCTGCCCGCGCGGAACGCGCTCTGCAGCAGCAGGAAGCTCAGGCCCCCGACGACGACGGTGGCGTACGGCGGCCACTGCGTCAGCAGCGCGCCGAGGCCCTGGTCGAACCGCCCGGTGACCTCCTTCAGCAGCGCTGCCGTGGCCGCGAACGACACCGCGGACGCCAGCCCCAGCAGCGCGGCCCGCGGGGCGCCCCGCACCAGGCGGGACGCCATGAGCACCGCCACCACCACACCCAGCAGTGCCGCGCCCACCCGCAGCCAGAGTTCCGGTGGGGCGGTCGACGTGCCTTCCGGGGGCGACGCCGCGCCGAGGAAGAGGGCCAGTCCGACGGCGAGGGCGGCGAAGGCCAGCCAGGTCCGCCGGTCCGGGCGGCGGCGGAAGACGAGGCTGCCGACGGCGAGGGTGAACAGCAGCTCACTGGCCAGCAGCGGCTGCACCACGGAGAGACTGCCCACGGACAGAGCCGCCGCCTGCAGCACGGTCGACACCGCCAGCAGTCCGGCGCCCGCGAGCCAGTACGGGCGCCGCAGCAAGCGGGCCAGCCACCGCACCGCCTGCCGCGCCCCGGAGCCGCCCCCGGACTCGTCCGTCGCGGCCCGCCGCTGGAGCACGGAGGCCGAGGCGTTGGACAGCGCCGCCAGCAGGGTGAGCGCGATGGTCAGGGCGCTCACCGGCAGTCGTCCGGCCTCGGTGGCGAGCCGGCGGTCGAGCCCGCCGCGGTGGCGGCTGGGGAGCCGGAGCGGAGGTGGGACACGGTGGCTTTCCTGGGCGTCGACGGCGGACGCCGGGCGGAGGCGGCAACCGCCCCTGCCACCCGGGTCCGGACGGGCTGGGCCGTCACGGAGTATCCCGCCGGCCACGTCACCAAACGCCCGGACGGCACACCCGGTGCCGCGGCCGGCAGCGTTTGCCCGTCAAGGAGCGGCGTCCGGTGCGTGCTCCGGGGGTCCCACCGGCCGAAGTCCGGCGGAGTGCCGGGTGCGAGCCCCCGTACTGGACGTACTCGGGCTTGTGCCCCGTGCGGCGAGTGGGGGCACCTCCCACGCCGTCAAGGCAGTGGGGGAGTGCCGGGCGCCGCGACGGGGCGAACGTCGCCTGTCGCGGCATTAGTGCCCCTGCGGCAGCCAGTGGTGATCGCAGAACCAGCGCCCGAACATCGCGCCGCCGTAGACGACGAAACCGACCCCGGTGAGCCAGGACTCCACGACCAGCACGATGCCGACCGTTCCGTAGCTGAGCGCGTTGTCGACGATGAGGGGGGTGAAGACCAGGTAGGAGAAGACGCGCAGGCCGCCCAGGCCCACCATGGTCGCGAGCGCGCCGGGGAGCAGTCTGCGCCAGGGGATCTGGCCGCCCAGGAGGAAGTGCTGGCTCCACCAGAAGAACAGCGCGCCGGTGGACGCGGACAGGGTGATCCGCGGCCAGCCGTGGAACTCGTGCCCGGTCAGCACCTCCTGGTAGAGGTACGCGCTCATCACGGCCAGCCACGTCGCCTGCCGCCACACGCGGTGCCACGGGCCGGGCGGCAGACCCCAGATCCGCTCGTAGCCGTTCTGGACGCTGCCCGCGAAGGAGATGCCGAACACCGCGAGGAGGATTCCGCCCCAGACGCTGGTGGTGCCGATCACCTTGACCGGGGGACTGATGATGTCGGAGAGGATGCGCGCGGACCGGCCGGACAGGCCCATGCCGTCGACCAGCCACGAGGCGAAGCCGCCCTCGCCGAGGGGGTCGGCGGCGGCGATGACGATGAGCAGGGGCGCCAGGGTGACCAGGGAGAGGGTGGCGAACCCCATCGCCCGGTGCATCAGCTCCAGATCGCGTCCGCGCCGGACCAGGGCCAGCGCGGCGAGCCGGTGCTCCAGATCGAGCACCGCCTGCCGGAGCCGCGGGAAGTGACGCTTCACGCCCGTCATCCTGCACATGTGGACGGCCGCCCGCCGCCCGGGACCTCCGCCCGCTCCCGCCGGGCCCGGCTACCCGGCTCCCGCCGGATACCCCGTGACCACCTGGGACGGCCTGGGATGGTCGGTGGACGTGCCGGCGGCGAGGGCGGAGGTGAGGGCGAGCAGCGCGAGGACGAGGGCGGCCAGGAGGAACACATGGTGCCGCCGCTCGGCTCCAGGGGGTGTCTCGCCGATCATGCCGGGCTCGCGGCGCCGGGCACCGCACCTCGCCGCGTTGTCGTCGGTCGCCGATGCTCCGCATCGACTCCCTCCTCCGCCTTGCGATGTACGGCACCGGCCACCGCACCCTGATCCGGCCTGATCGACGAGACACCCCCTAGGCCAGGGAGCCGTGATCTGCTCGAACGTCGCCAGCTTCTCCGCCAGGAGGGGATCCTCGGCCACCAGTTGCTTCTCGATCCGCGCGAGTTCGCGCTCGAAGTTCACGTTCACGGTGGACTCCTTCGGGTCCGGCGGTACGGCCCCGCGACGATCGGCGCACGCGCCGGACACCGCGGACACGACGGTGACTCCCGGCGCACCGCATCGCACGCGCGCACCCCCGCGCGGCGGAACCGACGCGGGCCGCATGTCCGCAGTACCCCCATGGCGCACGATGACGCGGGAAACCACCTCGACGGCCCATGCCGCCGGCACCGGACGCCGCCGCGCGCCCCGCCGACCGGGGGCGCGGCCACGCGGGCCGCGGTTCAGCGGTGGGTGCGCCGGGTGGCCGCGTCGCGGATGCGGTCGAGGGGGCCCCACAGCTGGGTGGTGAGCCTGACCAGCGGTGCCGAGGCCGGGGCCGCGGGGCGCGGCCGGGTCGGTGCCGCCGCCCTGGTGTCCCGTACCTTCGCGCCCAGGTCCCGCAGCACGTCGGGGGGACACAGCGCCTGGAGCCGGGGGAACAGCAGCTGTTCCTCCTCGACGACGTGCCGCGTCACCCGGGTGACCAGCGACAGCAGCAGCTCCACGAACTCCTCGCCGGCCGGGTCGGCGGCCTCCAGCGCCTTCAGCAGTTCCTCGATCTCCCGGAGTTCGCGCAGCTCCCCCTCCACCCAGCCGTCGCCGTCCGGCAGGAAGCGGCGGACCGCCGGGTACAGATGGGCCCGCTCCGCCGTCGCATGGCGCACCAGTTCCCCGGCGGCGCGCTCCACCAGGGCCGGACGCTCGGCGGAGCCGGGCCGTGCGGACCGGATCCCGTCGAAGAGGGACCGGACCCGGCGGTGGTCCTCCGTCAGCTCCTCCACGATGCCGCCTGGACTGTCCACAGCTGCTCCTTGCCGGAGCGCCGGGCCGCTCTGCGCTCCTGGTGCGTCCCCCGGCCGCGACCGGGCCGGAGGCGTCATAGGTGTCGTAGGTGTCGTACCCGCGGAAATGGGGGTGCTCCCGGCATGCCTGCCGCATGCGCCCGGGCCGTACACCCAAGATTGAAACACCCGGCAGGCGGGCGCCCCCGGGCCCGCCGCGCCGCGCCGTCCGGGCTGCCCGGCGGTGGCCGGACGGACACACGAGGAGCGTGATGCGGGCGTGCTGATGCGGCGCCGCAAGGCGAGAGTCGAAGCCAGGGCCCGGCAGGCGGCGTTCCAGGCCTACGTCGTCGCCGACCGGCGTGCACCCGTGTCCGAGCTGGCCGGGCAGCTGCTGCGCAAGGCCTTCCCCGACCACTGGTCGTTCCTCCTCGGCGAGATCGCCCTGTACAGCTTCGTCGTCCTGGTGCTGACCGGGTCCTTCCTGACGCTCTTCTTCGATCCGAGCCTGGCCGAGGTGCGCTACACGGGCTCCTACGGGCCGCTGCGGGGCCTGCTGGTGTCCAAGGCGTACGACTCGACCCTGCAGCTGAGCTTCGACGTGCGCGGCGGCCTGCTGATGCGGCAGATGCACCACTGGGCCGCCCTGGTGTTCGTGGCGGCCGTGGGCGTGCACATGCTGCGGATCTTCTTCACCGGCGCCTTCCGCAGGCCGCGCGAGCTCAACTGGGCCGTGGGCGTGACGCTGTTCCTGCTGGCGCTGCTGGAGGGGTTCGCCGGCTACTCCCTGCCGGACGACCTGCTGTCCGGCACGGGACTGCGCACCGCCAACACCATCGTGGAGTCGATCCCGGTGGTCGGGACCTACCTCGCCTTCTTCGCGTGGGGCGGCCCCTTCCCGGGCGACGCGATCACCAAGCGGCTGTACATCGTCCACGTGCTGTTCGTGCCGGGCGTGCTGATCGCGCTGATCGCGGTGCACCTGATCATGGTGGTGTACCTGAAGCACACCCAGTGGTCCGAGCAGGGCAAGACCAACCGCAACGTGGTGGGGCAGCCCATGTTCCCCTCGTTCGTCGGCAAGTCGACCGGGCTGTCGCTGATGGTCTTCGGGGTCCTCGCCGTGATGGGGGCGATCGCCCAGATCAACCCCATCTGGGCCTTCGGCCCGTACGTCCCCGACCAGGTGTCCACCGACGCCCAGCCGGACTGGTACGTCGGGTTCCTGGAGGGCGCGCTGCGGCTGATGCCCGGCGTGGAGTGGAACGTCGCGGGGCACACCTTCATGTGGAACGTGCTGCTCCCGGCGGTGGTGGTGCCGGCGCTGCTCTTCCTGGTGCTCTACTGCTATCCCGCCTTCGAACGATGGGTCACCGGCGACCTGGTGGAGCACCATCTGTGCGACCGGCCGCGGGACCGCCCCGTGCGTACCGGGCTCGGCGTCGCGGCGATCGTCTTCTACGGCGTGCTGCTGCTCGCGGGCGGCAACGACGTGATCGCCACCGTGTTCCGGGTCTCCGTCGACGGCCTCACCTGGATCTTCCGTGTGCTGGTGTTCGTCGGTCCGGTGCTCGCGTACCTGATCACCAGACGCGTCTGCCTGGCGCTCCAACTGCACGAACGGCGGCTGCTGGAGGAGGGCGAGGAGACCGGCGAGGTCTACCAGGACCTCCCGGGCGGCATGACGGAGAGCCACGAGGGACTCGACCGCCGCCGCCGCTACAAGCTGCTGGTCAGGGACATCCCGCTGCCGCTGGCGCACCCCGGCCGCGGCGCCCCGTTGCACCGCCGGCTCCAGGCCCGGCTCAGCCGCTGGTACTACGGCGAGCGGGTGGAGGTGCCGACGACGGCGGAGGAGCGTCTGCAGATCACCGGCCGTACGGCCGATCCGGTGTCGGGCGGGGTCGGTTCCCCGCAGGAGTGAGCGCCGGTTCCCCACGGGAGTGGCGTTCGGATTCCCCACGGGAGCGAGGGCTGTGCCGTGTCCGCGCCTTCGGACGCGGACACGGCGTGCTCCTGTGTGTCACCTCCCGGCGCCCCGGCGTGCCTTGCCGATGGTCAGGCCCATGGCGGCGAGTCCCAGCACCATGGTCACCGCACCGACCCAGCAATTGTTCCAGATGATGCCCGCCCGCGCGGTGTGCAGGAAGGTCACCACCCAGGGCGAGATGAACAGCCACACGCCGAGTGGGACGAGCGCCCACGCCAGGCGGAACATGCGTTCCGGGGCCAGCGCCAGGCCGAGCCCGATCGTGGCGACGGCGAGGCCCACGATCAGGTTGTTGACGGTGATGGCGGGCTGGATCGCGAAGTGCACGACCCAGGGGGAGATCGCGGCGTAGAGGCCTGTCAGTACGATCAGGCCCTCGACGGCCATGGCCGGGCCGCTCGAAGCGGTGCGCTCGAGCCGTTCCCGCATCTCCGCCATCTCGGGATGCGCACCCATCATCTCCGGATGGGCGCCCACTTCACTGGAGCGATGTGGATACGACATTGCTGTCGTCTCCTCTCCGAAAGGGAGTCTATTGCCTTATGCAAGAGTTCCCCTGTTCGGGTGACTTATGCCGTTTTTATGTCGATTTCCGAGGATTCCTGGTATGGAAGGCGGTCCGGGGTGCGCGGCCGGGCTCAGGCGCCGTCGCGTCCCACGAACTCGAACACCATGCCGAGGAGTCCGACGGCGAAGACCCCGAAACCGATCATGAAGAGCCAGAAGCCGTAGATGACACCGACGGCGCACGTGGTCACGCCGGCGGCGGTGATCACCGGGTTCCTGCTGTGCGGCGGGAAGAAGTCGACGCGGCCGCTGCGTTCCCGGATCTCCCCGGTCGGCCGGTCCTCGGGCCGCTCCCCCTTGCGCCGGTGGTTGATCAGGCAGAAGAAGGCGATCAGCGACGCCATGAAGCAGGACACGGTCAGCGCGGCGATCCCGGCGGGCTCCCGGGCGAACCAGATGTAGGCCGCGTCCGTGAGCAGGAAGAACACGGCCACGCCGGCGAAGAGGTAGGCCTCGGACTTCATTCGCTCTGCCCCCCCAGGGTGTCGGGCGTCGCCTCCACGGCACCGTGCTCCGTCGGCGGCAACTCCTGCACGATCTCCGGATGATGCAGGTCGAAGGCCGGGGAGTCGGAGCGGACGCGCGGCAGCTCCGTGAAGTTGTGCCGGGGCGGCGGACACGACGTCGCCCACTCCAGCGACCGGCCGTATCCCCAGGGGTCGTCCACGTCCACCTTCGTCCCGTAACGGGAGGTCTTCCACACGTTGTACAGGAAGGGCAGCGTGGACAGGCCGATCAGGAAGGAACCGATCGACGAGACGGTGTTCAGGGCGGTGAAGCCGTCGGCCGCGAGGTAGTCGGCGTAGCGGCGCGGCATGCCCGCCTCGCCGAGCCAGTGCTGGACGAGGAACGTCGTCTGGAAGCCGACGAAGAGCGTCCAGAACTGGATCTTCCCCAGCCGCTCGTCGAGCAGCTTGCCCGTGATCTTGGGCCACCAGAAGTAGAACCCGCCGAAGGTCGCGAAGACGATCGTCCCGAAGAGCACGTAGTGCAGGTGGGCGACGATGAAGTAACTGTCGGTCAGATGGAAGTCCAGCGGCGGGGAGGCGATGAGCACACCGCTGAGCCCGCCGAGCAGGAAGGTGACCATGAAGCCCATCGCCCACAGCATCGGGGTCTCGAAGGAGAGGCTGCCCTTCCACATCGTGCCGATCCAGTTGAAGAACTTCACCCCCGTGGGCACCGCGATCAGGAACGACATCACGGAGAAGAACGGCAGCAGGACCCCGCCCGTGGCGAACATGTGGTGGGCCCAGACGGTGGCCGACAGCATGGTGATCGAGATCGTCGCGCCCACCATGCCCACGTAGCCGAAGACCGGTTTGCGGCTGAACACCGGGATGATCTCCGTGACCACGCCGAAGAACGGCAGGGCGACGATGTAGACCTCCGGGTGGCCGAAGAACCAGAACAGGTGCTGCCACAGCAGGGCACCGCCGTTGGCGGGGTCGTAGATGTGGGCGCCCAGCTTGCGGTCGGCCTCCAGCGCCAGCAGCGCCGCGGTGAGCACCGGGAAGGCAGGCAGGACTAGGATCGAGGTGAACAGCACGTTCCAGGTGAAGATCGGCATCCGGAACATGGTCATGCCTGGCGCGCGCAGGCACAGGATCGTGGCGATGAAGTTGACGGCGCCGAGCGTGGTGCTCAGACCCGCGACCACCAGCCCCATGGCCCACAGGTCCCCGCCGTGGCCGGGACTGTGCACGGCGCCGTTCAGCGGCGCGTAGGCGAACCAGCCGAACGGCGCCGCCCCGTTGTCGACCGCGAACCCGGACAGCACGGTCAGCCCGCCGAACAGGAAGAACCAGTACGTCAGGGCGTTCAGCCGGGGGAAGGCGACATCGGGGGCACCGATCTGCAGCGGCATGATGGCGTTGGAGAACCCGGCGAACGTCGGCGTCGCGAACAGCAGCATCATGATCGTGCCGTGGATCGTGAACAGCTGGTTGTACTGGTTGTTGTCCATGATCTGCAGGCCCGGCCGGGCCAGCTCGGCCCGCATGAACATCGCCATGATGCCGGCGGTCAGGAAGAAGCCGAACGCGGTGACCAGGTACAGATTGCCGATCTTCTTGTGGTCGGTGGTGGTCAGATAGTCCCGGAGCTTCTCGCCCGTACGGCCCCGGGGCGGCCACGCGGTGTGCCGCGGTTCGTTCACTCCGGGATGTGTCTGTGACATGAGCGCCCTCCACGCGCTTCGGCCTGCGACGCGCTCAACCGCCGGACGGACGAGTGGAGGGACCGGAGCGGGGAGCCGACCTGGTGTGGATGTACAGCTCCCGCCGGTCCCCGACCGGGACCCGGGGCGGCAGGGGCAGCTCGTAGCGGACCGGGCGGCGGTGGTCGGCGAGCTGGCGGCGAGGGTTGTAGACGCGGTTGAACTTCCACAGCATGCGCGCGAAGTTCGTCTGACCGTGCGCCAGCCGGCCGGCGAGGACACGCGCCGCGCCGAACGCGGTGCGCAGACCCAGGTGCTTGCGGTTGATGACCGACTGGGTGCGCACCAGCTCCTCGTAGAACCGGTCCAACGGCAGCGCGGTGGGGACCACGGCGTGCTGGATGTCGAACAGGCGGTAGTCGCGGGTGGTCAGCCGGCGGGACTCGGTGTGCCAGATCTCGGTGCCCGGATAAGGAGTCATCACCGTCAGGTGCACGATCTCCGGGACGGACAGGGCGAACTCGCGCACCAGGCGGAAGCGTTCGGCGTCCCAGGCCGGGTCCACGATCAGGTTGATGGCGACGTTGATCCCCAGCCGCCGCGCGGTCCGAAGGGCACGGAAGTTGTCGTCCGGGTTGACGCGCTTGCGGAACAGTTCCAGGCCCTCGGCGTCCAGGGCCTCCATGCCCAGGAACATGTAGCGCAGGCCCAGCCGGGCCCAGCGTTCGAACACCTCGGTGTGGCGCAGCAGCACGTCCGCGCGGGTCTCCAGGTAGTACTGCTTGCGGACCCGCCGGCGCTCCAGTTCGGCGGCGATCGCGTCGCCGTGCTCGGGACGGATGAACGCCACGTCGTCGACGATGAACACGTTGGGTTCGGCGATGGAGGCCAGCTCGTCTGCGGCGGCCTCCGGGCTCGCCTTGCGATAGCTGCGCCCGTAGAACGTCCAGGCCGAGCAGAACGAGCAGTCCCAGGGGCAGCCGCGGGTGAACTCGATGGAGGCGCAGGGGTCCAGCTCGCCGATGAAGTAGCGGCGCCGATGGCGCATCAGGTCCCGGGCGGGCCGCGGGGAGTCGATACTGTGCAGCATGCGCGGGGCCGGCCCGTGCCCGTCGGTGGTGACGATCCCGGGCACCTCCCGCAGACCCCCGTCCCGCACCGCCTCCAGCAGCGGGGCCATCGCCGGTTCCCCCTCGCCCCGCACCACGGCGTCCACCGCGCCCCGCGCCTGGCGCAGCACGTCGTCGGCCACGAAGGAGACGCTGTGCCCGCCGAAGAAGACGAAGCAGTCCGGCAGCGCCTGCTTCACGCCGCGGGACAGGTCGATGGCCTCGGGAATGTTGGCCAGGTAGTTCAGCGAGAAGCCGAGCACGTGCGGCCGGAAGGAGTGCACCACCCTGCGCAGGTCCCGTGGCCGCAGGACCTGAAGGTCGACCACCCGTACCTCGTGTCCGGCGTCGCGGGCCGCGGCGGCCACCCGCTCCAGGCCGAGCGGCTCCAGCCTGAGGAAGATCTCCGAGTACATCAGGGCACTGGGATGGACGAGCAGGACGCGCATGGATCACCTCGGGTTCCGCGGCGGGATGCGGGGGAGCAACCACGTTCGGCGGTACGGGCACGGCACCCGGCGCTCCCCGGCCTTCCCGTCGGTGGACGACTGCGCCCGGCGTCCATGACGGGTCGTGACAGGCGCACGGCGTACTTCATTCGGTCCCGTTCCAGCCGGGCTTCATGCAGGCCTTCGTCCGGCTGCCGCGCACGTTCCGCCTCACGGGCGACCCGGGCGGTGTGTCGCCGCGGCGGCCGGACCTGGGCCGGGCGGACGGCGGGCCGGACGCGTCCCGCGTCGTTCACGCACCCTGCGCACGGGCCACCCGCCGGTGACGACGCGCGGCCGTCGACGTGCACGCGTCCGAGCTGCCCACCGACAGCCCCGACGGCAGGAGCAGGACGCAACCCTGGAGTGGGACACCACCACCATGGTCCTGTGCCGGGTGCACGCGGGCGGGCGCACGGGCATCGGCCGCGCCTGCGGCGACGTGTCGCTCGCCGCGTTCCTGCCGGGCACGCTCACCCCCGGCTCGGGGGACGGCCGGTCTCCTCGCCGCCCGCGCTGTGGGAGCTGATGGGCAGGCGGATCCCCAACGCCGGCCGGCCCGGAGCGGGTGCCATGGCGGTGTCCGCCGCCGACATCGCCCTGTGGGACCTCAGGACCAGGCTGCCGGACTGCCGCAGGTCCACGCCCTCCCGGCCTGCCATGACCGGGTCCCGGTCCACGGCAGCGGCGGCTTCACCAACTGGGCGTACACCACACGGGACTTCGTCAGCCTCGTGGACGCCGACGCGCTGGACTGCCTCCAGGCGGACGTCACCCGCTGCGGCGGCATCACCGGCATGCTGGAGGTCGCCGGCCTCGCGGCCGCCCGTCACCTGGACCTGTCCGCGCACCGCGCGCCCGCGGTCTCCGCCCACGCCTGCTGCGCCGTGCGCCGCCTGCGGCACCTGGAGTCGGTTCGAGCAGTTGGTGTTCGACCCGCCCGTCCGGGCAGGCATGGGGGCCGGGTTCCGGACAGCCGCGCCGACCTGCCTTCCGGTCAACTGCGCTCACCCGAACGGCAGATGGTGTGCGAGACTGCGGTGATCGACAACCCCGCCTGACACCCACCGCACTCGCTCGACGGAGGAGCCGCCATGGCGACCGGAGCCCCCGACCTCCCGGCCCCGCAGACGGACACCGGCAAGGCGCACCCTGCCCGGGTGTACGACTGGCTGCTCGGCGGCAAGGACAACTACCCCGTGGACGAGGCCGTAGGGCGCATGCTGCCGCCTCAGGCGCGTGACGGCGCCCGGCAGAACCGCGCGTTCATGCACCGGGCGGCGGCCTGGCTCGCGGCGCAGGGCATGGACCAGTTCCTCGACATCGGCACGGGCATCCCGACCGAGCCGAACCTGCACCAGATAGTCCAGCGGGTGGTGCCCACGGCGAAGGTCGTCTACACGGACAACGACCCCATCGTGCTGCGGCACGCCGAGGCCCTGCTGGCCAGCCGGCCCGAGGGGATGACCGACTACATCGAGGCCGATGTGCGCCGGCCGGACCGGATCCTCGAGCACGCCCGGAAGGTGCTCGACTTCGAACGCCCCGTGGCGCTGTCGCTGATCGCGCTGATGCACTTCATCCCCGACGACCAGGACGCCCACGGCATCGTGCGCGAGCTGCTCGACGCGCTCCCGTCGGGCAGCTACCTCGTGCTGTCGCACGCCGCGTCCGACATCTTCCCGGAACTGGCGCGCCAGGTCACCGACGAGTACGCCAGGGGCGGCATCCGCCTCGGCTTCCGCACCCGCCCGGAGGTCGCCCGCTTCTTCGAGGGACTGGAGCTCGTCGGCCCCGGACTGGTCACGGCCCCCGAGTGGTTCACATCGCCCCCCGAGCCGCCGTCCGAGGACAGCGGCATCTACGCCGGCGTCGCTCGCGTCCCCTGACGCGGCGTGCGGGCCGCGAGGACACCGGACTTCCTCCCCTGCCCGAGGTAGGAGAAGTGGGCGCAGCAGTCAGCGCGGCGGCTGGTCGGGGCCCCGGTCCTGATCGCGCATCTGTTCCTTGAACCGGTCCTGGGCGGTGTCCACCTGGCTGCGGTACTTGCCCTGGGTGCGCTCGTCGATGTAGTCACCGCCCTTGTCGACGCCCTTGCCGGCCTGCTCCTCGTGACCCTTCAGCAGCCCCTTGAGCTTGTCCATCATGCTCATCGCGTGCTCCTTCACGGCGAGGGTTCACTACCAGCATGGCCGACCCCTCCCAGGGGCGCATCCGCAGCCGACGCGGGTCCGGAGAGGGCCGGAGAGGGCGGGCCACGGCCGGGTCACGGCGCACCGGACCGCGTTCAGCGCACCGGGAAACCGAACGAGTACCCCTGCTGCCTCAGCCAGGGCAGCACCTCGCGCAGCGCCGCCACGGTCTGGGAGCGGTCGCCGCCCGCGTCGTGGAAGAGGATGGTCGGACCGTTCGCGACCTCCTTCTCCACCGTGGCGACGATGGCCGCCGTACCGGGACGCTCGAAGTCCTTGCTGTCGACGTTCCAGCCGAGCGGCCGCATCCCTCGGGACGCGGCGAGGCCGCGGCTGTACGGGGTGAAGGCGCCGCCCGGGGCCCGGTAGTACATGGGGCGGACACCCCCGGACGCCTTGGTGATCATGCGTTCGGCGTCCAGGATCTGCTGTGACTGGTACGCCTGTGACTTGTGGTCCATGCCGGTGTCGTGCGACACCGTGTGGTCGCACAGCCGGTGCCCGGCCGCCACGACCGCCCGCACCAGGTCGGGGTGTGCCTCGGCCTGCGTGCCCACCATGCAGAAGGTGGCCTTCACACCGTTGTCCCGCAGCACCCGCAGCACCTGCGGCGTCCACACCGGGTCGGGCCCGTCGTCGATGGTGATGTTGACGCCCCGGGCGCCACGGTCCGAGGCATGGACGATCTCCGCCGACACCTTCGCCGGCGCGGAGCCCCCGGCCGCGGCCGCCGGCGCGGAGGGCCGCGCCGAGACACCTGTCCTCGCATGCTGCTTCCCGGTGGGATCCGCCTGCGCGGTCCACACCGAGGTGGCGGCGGCCACCGCGGTCACCCCGATCGCCGCCGCCAGCACCCGACCGTGCCATCCCCGCCCCGCATGCCGCACCATGTCCGCCCCGCTCCTCGCCGTCCGTGTGCTTTTCGTGCACCCGTCAGGACGGCACAACGCCCCTGAGGGATCCGCCTGTTACCGATCGCGGACAATTCCGGGGGGAACCGGCGACAGGCCGAGGCGGCCGACCCCGCGGCAGCGCGCGGAAGGAGCCCGCCGGGGGGTGGAAGGAGCCCGCAGCAGCGGACGGAAGGATTCAGTGGCCCGGCTCACATGGCGTGACACGGATGTCGCCGACACCATGGTCTGCGTCACCGGCAGGCCGAAGGGATCCAGGATGTTCCGCAAGGTACTGGTCGCCAACCGGGGTGAGATCGCGATTCGCGCGTTCCGCGCCGGCTACGAACTTGGCGCGCGCACCGTCGCCGTCTTCCCGTACGAGGACCGCAACTCGCTGCACCGGCTGAAGGCCGACGAGGCCTACGAGATCGGCGAGCCGGGGCACCCGGTGCGGGCCTACCTCTCCGTGGACGAGATCGTCCGCGCGGCGCGCCGGGCCGGCGCGGACGCCGTGTACCCGGGATACGGCTTCCTGTCCGAGAACCCCGAACTGGCCCGCGCCTGCGAGGCGGCGGGCATCACCTTCGTCGGCCCGGACGCCGCCACCCTGGAACTGACCGGCAACAAGGCCCGTGCGGTGGCCGCCGCCCGGGCGGCCGGTGTGCCGGTCCTCGGCTCCTCGGCGCCCTCCACCGACGTCGGTGAACTGGTCCGCGCCGCCGAGGACATCGGCTTCCCCGTGTTCGTCAAGGCCGTCGCCGGCGGTGGCGGGCGCGGCATGCGCCGCGTCGAGGACCCGGCCCAGCTGCGCGAGTCCATCGAGGCGGCGTCCCGCGAAGCCGCCTCCGCGTTCGGCGACCCGACCGTCTTCCTGGAGAAGGCCGTCGTCGAACCCCGCCACATCGAGGTGCAGATCCTCGCCGACGGCCGGGGCGGCGTCATCCACCTCTTCGAACGCGACTGCTCGGTGCAGCGCCGCCACCAGAAGGTCATCGAGCTCGCCCCGGCCCCGAACCTCGACCCGGCGCTGCGCGACCGCATCTGCGCCGACGCGGTGCGCTTCGCCCGCGAGATCGGCTACCGCAACGCGGGCACGGTGGAGTTCCTGCTCGACCCCGAGGGCAACCACGTCTTCATCGAGATGAACCCGCGCATCCAGGTCGAGCACACGGTGACCGAGGAGGTCACCGACGTCGACCTGGTCCAGGCCCAGCTGCGCATCGCCGCCGGCGAGTCCCTCGCCGACCTCGGGCTGACCCAGGACACCGTCCGGTTGCGCGGCGCCGCCCTGCAGTGCCGTATCACCACCGAGGACCCGGCCAACGGCTTCCGCCCCGACACCGGCCGGATCAGCGCCTACCGCTCACCGGGCGGCTCGGGCATCCGCCTGGACGGCGGCACCACGCACGCCGGCACCGAGATCAGTGCCCACTTCGACTCGATGCTGGTCAAACTCACATGCCGGGGACGGGACTTCAAGACCGCGATCGGCCGCGCCCGGCGTGCCGTCGCCGAGTTCCGTATCCGTGGGGTGGCCACCAACATCCCGTTCCTCCAGGCCGTCCTGGACGACCCCGACTTCCAGGCCGGGCGGGTCACCACGTCGTTCATCGAGGAACGGCCGCACCTGCTCACCGCCCGCTCCTCCGCCGACCGCGGCACCAAGCTGCTCACCTACCTCGCCGACGTCACCGTGAACAAGCCGCACGGCGAACGGCCCGAGTCGGTCGACCCGGTCACCAAGCTGCCGAGGCTGCCCGCCGGTGAGCCGCCCGCGGGCTCCCGGCAGCGCCTGGTCGAACTCGGCCCCGAGGGCTTCGCCCGCCGGCTGCGCGAGGCGCCGACCATCGGCGTCACCGACACCACCTTCCGCGACGCCCACCAGTCCCTGCTCGCCACCCGCGTGCGCACCAAGGACCTCCTGGCCGTCGCCCCGGTCGTCGCCCGCACCCTGCCCGAGCTGCTCTCCCTGGAGTGCTGGGGCGGCGCCACCTACGACGTGGCGCTGCGCTTCCTGGCCGAGGACCCCTGGGAGCGGCTGGCCGCCCTGCGCGAGGCGGTGCCCAACATCTGTCTGCAGATGCTGCTGCGCGGCCGCAACACCGTCGGCTACACCCCGTACCCGACCGAGGTCACCGACGCCTTCGTCCAGGAGGCCGCGGCCACCGGCATCGACATCTTCCGCATCTTCGACGCCCTCAACGACGTCGACCAGATGCGCCCGGCCATCGACGCTGTACGCGGGACCGGCACGGCCGTCGCCGAGGTCGCCCTGTGCTACACCGGGGACCTCTCCGACCCCGCCGAGCGCCTCTACACCCTGGACTACTACCTGCGCCTGGCCGAGCGGATCGTCGGGGCGGGCGCGCACGTGCTGGCGGTGAAGGACATGGCCGGACTGCTGCGCGCGCCCGCGGCGGCCAGGCTGGTGTCGGCGCTGCGCCGCGAGTTCGACCTCCCGGTGCACCTGCACACCCACGACACCGCGGGCGGGCAGCTCGCCACCTACCTCGCCGCGATCCAGGCCGGCGCCGACGCGGTGGACGGCGCGGTCGCCTCGATGGCCGGCACCACCTCCCAGCCGTCGCTGTCGGCGATCGTCGCCGCCACCGACCACTCCGACCGCCCCACCGGCCTGGACCTGCAGGCGGTCGGCGATCTGGAGCCGTACTGGGAGAGCGTCCGCAAGATCTACGCCCCCTTCGAGGCGGGCCTGGCCTCGCCGACCGGACGCGTCTACCACCACGAGATCCCCGGCGGCCAGCTGTCCAACCTGCGCACCCAGGCGGTCGCGCTCGGCCTCGGCGACCGCTTCGAGGACATCGAGGCGATGTACGCCGCCGCCGACCGCATCCTGGGCCGCCTGGTCAAGGTCACCCCGTCGTCCAAGGTGGTCGGCGACCTCGCCCTGCACCTGGTGGGCGCCGGGGTCGCGCCGGAGGACTTCGAGGAGACACCGGACCGGTTCGACATCCCCGACTCCGTCATCGGCTTCCTGCGCGGCGAGCTGGGCACGCCGCCCGGCGGCTGGCCGGAACCGTTCCGTACCAAGGCCCTGAAGGGCCGCGCGGAGGCCAAGCCCGCGGCCGAGCTGACCGCCGAGGACCGCGAGGGCCTGGACAAGTCCCGCCGCTCGACCCTCAACCGGCTGCTGTTCCCCGGACCGACACGCGACTTCGAGACCCATCGCCAGGCGTACGGCGACACCAGCGTCCTGGACAGCAAGGACTTCTTCTACGGCCTGCGCCCCGCCAAGGAGTACGCCGTCGACCTCGAACCCGGCGTACGGCTGCTGATCGAGTTGCAGGCCGTCGGTGAGGCGGACGAGCGCGGCATGCGCACCGTGATGTCCACGCTGAACGGCCAGCTGCGCCCGATCCAGGTGCGCGACACCGCCGCCGCGGCCGACGTTCCCGTGACGGAGAAGGCGGACCGCGCCAACCCCGGCCACGTGGCGGCGCCGTTCGCGGGCGTGGTGACACTGGCCGTGGCCGAGGGCGACGAGGTGGCGGCCGGCGCGACCGTGGCCACCATCGAGGCCATGAAGATGGAGGCCGCCATCACCGCCCCGAAGTCGGGCCGCGTGACCCGGCTGGCCATCAACCGCATCCAGCAGGTGGAAGGCGGCGACCTGCTGATCGAGGTCGCCTGACCACCTTCAGGTGGGCCGGGCCGGTCCGGCCCACCGGCCGGGTCGGCCCATCGGTCAGAGTGGCGTCACCGGCTGGGTCGGCCGACGGGCCGGGCCGGCCGGGTCGGTTGGGTGCCTCCGGCCGGGTCGGCCCATCGGTCAGGGTGACGTTCCCGGTTGGGTCGGCCGAGGCGCAAGGTCGGCGGGGTTCGGTTGGGTGCCTCCGGCCGGGTCGGCACACTGTTCAGGGCGGCGTCACCGGTTGGGTCGGCCGAGGGGCAGGGTCGGCCGGCCGGGTCGGTCTCACCGGCCGGGCTCACAGGCCGGGTTCAGCGGACGGTCTCGTCCTTCGGGGAGTCCAGCCAGGCACGGGCCGCGGCGGTCAGTGCGGTGATGCCGGTGCTCAGTGTCGGCTCGACGACCGGGGCGAAGTGCGGGGAGTGGTTGGAGGGCTGGCCGCGTGCCACCTTCGCCAGGTCCTCGAACGTGCGGGCCGAGGCGAAGGCGGTCGGGTCGGCGCCGCCCAGCAGCCAGTAGACGCACGGGGCGTCGGCGCCCTGGGCCAGCAGGCCGACGTCCTCGCTGCCGGTGGCCGGACCGGGATCGACCAGGCGTGAGGCGCCCAGCGCCTCGGTGAGGGCCTGCCGGGTCCGGTCGCTGGCGGCGGGGTCGTTGACCACCGCGGGGAACGACTCGGTGTACGCGATCTCCGGCTCCCGGGGCGCGCCGGAGGCGGCCGCCTCGCCGCGGACGATCCGCTCCACCGCCCGCAGCACGGCCTCGCGCACCCCCGGCTCGAAGGTACGCACGCTCAGCAGCAGTTCGGCGCGGTCCGGAATGATGTTGGGCTTCGTTCCGGCGTGCAGGGCGCCGACGGTGACGACCGCCGTGGAGGTACCGGCCACCTCCCGGGAGACGACACCCTGCAGGCGCTGCACCGTAGCGGCGGCCATGAGGACCGGGTCCACGCAGGCCTCCGGCCGGGACCCGTGGCCCCCGCGTCCGTGCAGGACGACGCGCAGCGAGTCGGCCGCGGCGAACGCCGGCCCCGCGTGCAGCCCGACGAAGCCGGCGGGCAGCGGTGACACGTGCTGCCCGAGCACGACCTCCGGCCGGCCGAACCGCTCGTACAGCCCGTCGTCGATCATGGCCCGGGCGCCCCCGCCGAGCTCCTCGGCCGGCTGGAAGACCAGCAGCACGGCGCCCCGCCACGCGTCCCGGTGGGCCGACAGTTCGGCCGCCGCGCCCAGCAGGCAGGTGACGTGCATGTCGTGGCCGCAGGCGTGCATGACGGGCACCTCGCGCCCCTCGGTGTCGGTCGCCCGTGCCGTGCTGGCGTACGGCAGGCCCGTCTGCTCCCGCACCGGCAGGGCGTCCATGTCGGCCCGCACCGCCACCGTGGGTCCCTCGCCGCTGCGCAGTACACCGACCACGCCCGTCCCGCCGACGCCGGTGGTCGTCTCGTAGCCCGCGGCGCGCAGCCGCTCGGCGACGATGCGGGCGGTGCGGTGCTCGCTGAAGGCGAGCTCGGGGTGGGCGTGCAGATCGCGGTACACCTCGGCGAGGCCGTCGAGGCCGGGCCGTGGGGACAGGCTGCTGGGCATCGTGCCACCTTCCGATACGGGGTCCGGATCCGGCGGTGCCGCCGGGGCGTGCCACCCGGCTCAACATATCGAGAAGGTGATCTCACGGCCCTGCCAGGGCGCGCGGGCCGGTCCCTGCGATCGTCCGCCCGCGCTCACGGCAGGATCCGTGCGGAGGCGGCCCGGTCAGCCGTGGCGTGTGGGCCCCCCTCGCGGACGTCACCGCCGGGAGGCCCGGCCTCACCCGCTCGTCCCGCCCCGGGCCCGGTTCCGGGCCGCCATCACCGCGTAGACGACGACGCCCGCGAACAGGAACAGCACGCCCTGGTAGACGGCGGCGTATCCGGCGCCCGCGACGAGCCACATCGAGAAGGCGGCCGCGACCGACGCGAGCACGGCGTCCCGCACCAGCCGTCCCCGGTCGACCATGTCCCGGCGCCCGGCGACGAGGTGGAACAGCTGCGCCGCCGTGGCCAGCAGGTACGGCACCGTCGCCGTGAACGTGGTGACGAGGACCAGGATCTGGAAGACCTTCGCCGAACCCGAGGTGTAGTTGTAGACGGTGAGCAGCGAGGCGAGCACCACGGTGACGGCCACACCGACGGTCGGAACACCCCGCCGCCGGCGCGCGAAGGCCGCCGGGAACAGGCCGTCCTGTGCGGCGGCGTACGGGGTCTGGGCGCTCAGCAGCGTCCAGCCGTTGAGGCAGCCGGTCATCGACACCAGCGCGGCCAGCGCTACCGCCCAGCCGCCCCAGGCGCCGCCGAACATGGCGTTCACGGCGTCCGAGAACGGCGCGGTGGACTCCACGAGACGGCCGTGCGCGACCGTACCGAAGACCGACAGGGTGCCCAGCAGATAGACGAGGGCGGCTCCCACGGTGCCGATGACGGTGGCGCGCCCCACATTGCGCCGGGGATCCTTCACCTCGCCCGCGCTGACCGCGGCGGACTCCACACCGAGGTAGGAGAAGAGCAGGATCGCGGCGGACGCCGACACCGCGCCGACCGCGCTGCCGCCGCCGGCGTTGAAGGGGCCGAGGTTGTGCGGGTCGAAGAAGAACAGCCCGCCGACCGCCACGAGCAGCAGCGGCACGAACTTCAGCACGGTGGAGACCAGCTGGACGGCGCCCACGTAGCGGGTGCCCGCGAAGTTGGCGAGCGCCGGCAGCCACTGCAGGACCAGCGCGGCCAGGCACGCGCTCCAGCGGTGGTCGTTCACCGGTACCAGCACGTCGAGGTAGCCGACGGCTGCCACGGCGAGTGCCGCGTTCGACACCCAGGTGGTGATCCAGTACGCCCAGGCGGCCAGGAAGCCGGCGAAGTCGCCGAAGGCCCCGCGGGCGTATACGTAGGGGCCGCCGGTGCGCGGGTCGCGTTCGGCGAGCCGCCCGAAGACGAGCGCGAGAGTGATCGCGCCGACGGTCAGGACGCCGAAGGCGACCAGGCTCACCGTGCCGTACGGGGCGACGGAGGCCGGGAGCAGGAAGATGCCGCCGCCGATGATGTTGCCCATGACCAGCGCGGTCGCCACGGGCAGCCCGAAACGGCGGGCGTGCCGGTCGGCGTCGCGGGTGCGAGCCTCGGTGGTCGAGCGGGCCGTGGGAACACCGCTGATCGTGGGGTCGACGGCGGGGGAGGGGGCCGCGGGGGTGTCCTGCGGGGCCGGAGCCGACTGCGGGGCGGTCCCGGTGACGTGCATGGGGTGGTGCGCCTCTCTTCGAACTGGTGCCCGGGATCGCCGGACGGACCCCATGGTCCGGCATCGGTCGTCATGGCTCCAAATCACCTCGTTTCGTCCTGTATGGCTGGGTGCGGCACCGTAAAACGTGCGCCGCGGCGGCCCCGGAGGCGGGAAACGTCCGGATCGAGGGATCTCGGCCGGTGAGGGAGAAGCGGCGGCAGGGCGCGGGTGAGGTGGGGGCGAGGCGCGCGGAGAGCCCGGCGAGGGAGGCGCCGCAGGATGATCTAGCGTGGATGTTATGTCCGATACGTCGCATGGTGAGCACGGCCGCCTGCCCACCCCGGCCGAGCGCTGGGCCTCCTTCCGGGAGTCGCCCTTCCTGCCCGCGACGGTCCTGACGCTGATCATCACCGCCGCGGCCGGACTCTTCGCCGGCTCCTACACGTACACCATGGCCAACCCCACCCCGCACACCATCCCCACCGCGGTCGTCGGCGCCCACGACCAGCAGGGCGCCCGGCGTTTCGTGGCCGGCATGGAGCAGGCCCTGGCCGCCTCGCTGAAACTACGGCCCTACGCCACACTCGGCGCGGCGGAGGAAGCCGTGGACGACCAGAAGGTGTTCGCCGTGCTCGACGTCCCCCCGGCCGCGAACAACGTCACGCTCTACGTGTCCGGTGCCACCGGGGCCACGGTCGCCCAGGTACTGGTGGAGTCGGCGCAGAAGGTCGGCCACGCCACCGGCGTGCCGGTCGCGATCCACGACCTCAAGCCGTTGCAGAAGGGCGACCCGCGCGGACTGGCGATCTTCTACATCTCGCTCGCGGCCGTGATCGTCGGCTTCGTCGGGGCCATCCAGCTCAGCGTGCAGGCCCCCGGGCTGAACCCGCTGGAGCGCATGGCCTTCACCGTCGTCTACGCCCTGCTCGGCGGGTTCGTGATCGCCGCGGTCGTGGACTGGATGCTCGGCGCCCTGGATCTGCCCTTCGTCGAGTCCTGGATGATCCTGGCACTGACCATGTTCACCTCCGGCATGGTCTTCACGATGTTCAACACCCTGTTCGGGCGCTGGGCCATGATCCCGACATGGGGCCTGATGGTCCTGCTGGGCAACCCCTCCTCGGGCGGCGCGGTCTCCTGGCCGCTGCTGCCCTCCGCGCTCGGTGTCATCGGGCGCTGGCTGCCGCCCGGCGCCTCGGTGAACGCCCAGCACACTGCCGTGTACTTCACCGGGCACCAGCACGCCTTTCCCTTCCTGGTCCTCACCGTCTGGGCCGTCGTCTCCTGCGCCGTCTTCTGGACCTGGCGGCACCGCCACCCCGGCGGCCGCGAAGTCCGTCCCGCCCACGCCGCCCCCTGAGGGCCGTCGATTACCCCGAAAGTCATCGATCCCGCACCGTCCCCCGTGCCACGATCGTCGTCGTGAGAGGGCCGAGCGACCGACCGGAGGACACCATGCCCGCCTACGCCATCGCCCACCTGCGCGAGGCCGCCCCGCACCCGGAGATCGCCGAATACATCGAACGCATCACCGACACCTTCGAACCGTACGGCGGCCGCTTCCTCGTGCACGCCACCCAGCACGAGGTGAAGGAGGGCAGCTGGCCCGGACACGTCGTGGTGATCGTCTTCCCCGGGATCGACGAGGCACGGGCCTGGTGGGACTCGCCCGCCTACCAGGAGATCGCACCGCTGCGCTCACGCCACATCGAGGGCGACATCATCCTCGTCCCGGGCGTCCCCGACGACTACGACCCGGCCACCACCGCGAAGGCCATGCGCGAGTCGCTGCCGCGCGACCGGTGAGTCACCGTCCGCGCGGGAAGAGACACCGCATGACCGATCCAGCAGCGCCCCGGAACGGCCGGAACGGCCCCGATGACCCCCATGGCCGGCACGACCGGAACGGCCGGGCTCAGCGGGGCGGACGCCCCTTGTCGCCCCGATGGGCCCCCGCCCTGTCCCTCGTCCGTGCCGTGTGCGTCACGGCCGGGCTGGTCGCCGCGTACTACCTGCTGCCCCTGGACCACCACGACACGGCCGTGACGCTGGCGCTGCTGGTGGGCGGTCTGTTCGCGGTCGCGGTGATGTTCGGCTGGGAGGTGGTGGTCGTCGCGCGCTCCCCGTACCCCCGCTTCAGGGCCGTGGAGGCACTGGCGGCCACGCTGCCGCTGTTCCTGCTGCTCTTCGCCGGCGCCTACTACCTCCTCGACCGTTCCGCCCCCGGCTCCTTCAGCGAGCGGCTGACCAGGACGGACGCCCTGTACTTCGCTCTCACCACGTTCGCCACCGTCGGATACGGCGACATCACCGCCCGGTCCCAGGCGGGGCGCGTGCTGACGATGTTCCAGATGGCGGGCGGGCTGCTGCTCGTGGGCGTCGCCGCACGCGTGCTGATGGGCGCGATCGAGATGGGGCTGCGCCAGCGGGACCGGTCGGCCGGGCCGGGCCACGGCGCGGCCCGGCCGGCGGACGACCGGAAGTGAGGGCCGCGCACGTGCGCGCGTACACGCACGTGCGCGGGTCACTACTTGCTGACGGCGAAACGCATCAGGGCGTGCTCGTCGCCCTGCTTGATCTTCCCCGTGACATTGATCACCTCCAGCTTCCAGCTGCCTCCGGCGCGCACGGCCTTGGCCACGGCGCAGCCGTTGTCCTGGGTGAGCAGGCTCGGCCAGATGTCGGCGACCTGCTGGGAGCTGCCCCCGGTCGCGTCGTACACCTTGAAGCTGATGTTGCGCGCCTTCTGGAAGGAGCTTCCCTTCTTGAAGGCGGCGGCGACGAACACGATCGAGGTGATCTGGGCCGGGATGCGGCTGAACTCGACCGTCACCGTCTCGTCGTCGCCGTCCCCGCGGCCGGTCTGGTTGTCCCCGCTGTGCACCAGCGAGCCGTTGCCCATGGGATCCAGCGAGTCGAGGCCCGCCAGACGCACCGGGTCGGCGCCCTGCATGGCGATGGCGATGAGGTCGAGGTCGGTGCCGGCCTTGCGGCGGAGCATCCCCATCACCCCGCCACTGGCACCGGCGGTGGGGTCCCAGGACACCCCGATGGACAGATGGGTCACACCGTCCAGGTCCGCGGGGCCGTCTTCCTTCGTCAGCGTAATCATGTGTAGATCATCCTCTGGTGAGGGGTACTCCGACAGGCAAAGTGTGCCTGGAACACACATCGTTGCGCATGACTGGCCTGCTGCTTGCCGTTTCATCCCCTTATGCAACGGGTGCGGGGCCCCGGCCGGGCCGGCGACGTGTCGCCGCCGGCCGGGCCTTCCGGCCTCAGTTCAGCGCGGGCGGCCCCGCCTCGGCGGCCGTGCCCCAGGCGGACGGCTGCGCGCCGACAGTGAAGGCGAGCGACGTCAGGTGCCGCAGGGCGTCCGTCGTCAGGTACGTACGACCGTACGGGGATCCGTCGGCGCGGGCCGACTGGATGTAGCGGTTGCCGTCCGACGTGCCCGGCGCGGTGATGGTGAGCGAACCGCGCGGGTAGTAGCGCCGGTCGAGGGTCAGGTCGACCCGTTCGAAGACGGGGGTGGACAGGCCCCAGGTGTCGTAGCCGGGCTGCACCGGGAAGACGCCGATCGACGACAGCACGTTCCAGGCCGACATGGTGCCCAGGTCGTCGTTGCCGGTCATGCCGGTCGGGGTGTCCGTGAACAACGTCAGGGCGGCGTGCACCACGTCGGTGGTCTTCCAGGGCTGACCGGTCGACAGATAGGTGTAGGGCGCGATGAGGTCGGGCTCGTTCTGCGGGTTGTACTTGTCCGCGTTGTAGTAGTCGTAGGGGCCGTTCACCCACACCTGACGGGCGGTCTTCGCCGGGTCCGCGACGAGCCGGTCGTAGGCGAAGAAGGAGTCCAGCCGGTCGTTGGCCGCCTGCTTGCCGCCGATCAGGGAGATCATGCCCGGCAGGTCCTGTGGCACCAGCCACTGGTACTGCCAGGACGTGCCCTCGTGGAAGCCCTCGCTCCGCGCCGGGTCCGCCGGTCCGGTGAAGGCGCCGGAGGCGTCGCGGGCGCGGAAGAAGCCGGTCGAGGGGTCGAAGATCTTCCGGTAGTTCTGGGCGCGGGCGGTGTAGCGGGCGGCGTCGGCGTCGTGGCCGAGGTCGCGGGCCATCTCGGCGAGCACGGCGTCCGACAGGGCGTACTCCAGGGTCGCGGACGCGCCGTGGTCGTAGTCGGAGTCGCCGGGCTTGGCGTGCGGGCGGCCCTTGATGTACGGCGCGAAGCCGCCTGAGACGTACTCCTTGTCCGCCTCGCGGCCCACGGCCGGGGAGTCGGCGGGCGGCACTCCGTCGGCGTTCTTCTTCAGGGCGCGGTACGCTGGCTCCTCCCAGCCCTTGAGCAGGCCCTGCTGGTAGGCGTTGGTCAGGAACGGCGTGACGGGGTCGCCGGTCATGATGTTCGTCTCGACCGTGCCGTAGCCCCACTTGGGCAGCCAGCCGCTCTCCTCGTCGATCCTGACGACGGAGATCGCCATGTCCCGGGCCTCGCGCGGCGCGAGCAGCGACAGCAGCTGTGACTGGGTGCGGTAGGTGTCCCACAGCGACCAGTTCTGGTAGTACGTGAAGCCCTTCGCCCGGTGGATCCTCTGATCCCAGCCGGTGTAGCGGCCGTCCACGTCACTGCCGATGTTCGGCGCGAGGAACGACCGGTACAGGGACGAGTAGAAGGTGCGGCGGAGCGTGTCGCCGCCGCCTTGGACGCGGACGTCGTCCAGCCGGTCCTCCCAGGCCCGCTGTGCGGCCTCGCGGACCTGGTCGAAGGAACGGCCGCCCTCAGCGCGGAGGTTCAGGGCCGCGCCGCGGGCGTCGACGTACGACAGGGCCGTCGTCGCCTCGACGGTACGGTCCTTGGTCGTGTCGAAGCGGACGTAGGCGCCGTCCCGCCCGGTCCGCGAGCCGGCGGTGACCGTCGGGCCGTCCCAGGTGCCGTAGGCGGTGAACGGGCGGTCGAAGCGGGTGATCGTGTAGACGGTGTAGGGCTCGGTGTCCTGGCAGAAGCCGCTGCCGGTGATCGCGGTGCGCACCGTCCGGTTGTCGAGCACCTCGACCTTGGTGGTCACCGTCCGGTGCAGCGACTGACCCGCATCGAGCAGCACGTTGGCCTTGTCGGTGGCGGGGAAGGTGTAGCGCTGCACGCCCGTGCGCGCCGTCGCGGTCAGTTCGGCCTCGATGCCGGTCCTGAGCCCCACCTTGTAGTAGCCGGGGCTCGCCTGCTCGTCGTCGTGGCTGAACTCGGCCTGGTACTCGGTGTAGTCGGTCTCGGTGACGTCACCCGTGGTCGGCAGCACCGGCAGGTCGCCGCCCAGGCCGCAGCCGACGCCGGAGAGATGGACCAGCGAGAAGCCCCGGATGTGGTTCTGCGCGTAGTCGTAGCCGGTGTTGTGGCCCGTGTCCGGCGAGAACTGCACCATCCCGAAGGGCACGGCCGCACCGGGGTAGGTGTTGCCTTCGTTCTGGGTCCCGATGAACGGGTTGACGAGATCGGTGAGGCGGCCGTCCGGGACGGTGGCTCCGGCCGCCCGAGCGGCGGGGGACGCGGTCAGGGCGGCGCCGAGGAGCGCGACTGCCGCGACGACCGTTCCCGCGCCGCGTGTGCGCTGGGTCCATCTCATGGGCATGGGCCCTCCCGAGGAGACGTGGACAACGTTGTCAAAGCGGACCGCCTCATTCTTCGTGCTGTATATGTACCCGTCAAGAGTGGGCGTGGAGGCCGCAGTTGCGCCGCGCCGACCGGCCGAATGAGTCGCCGTGGGACAACTGAGGCCGCTAGGTTGCCTGTTGAGCGATCACCGGTCTGACCTGGAGGGCGTCACGTGACCGAGAGCCGCGACTTCGGCGAGCTGAGCAAGAGGATCAGGACGGACCAGCCGCACACGGCGCGCATCTGGAACTACTGGCTGGGCGGCAAGGACAACTACGCGGTCGACCAGCGGGCGGGGGACGAGATCCGCCGGCTGCACCCCGGGATCGGTGAGTACGCCCAGGCCGACCGGCGGTTCCTCGGGCGGGCGGTGCGCCACCTCGCGGGCGGGACGGGCATCCGGCAGTTCCTCGACATCGGCACCGGACTGCCCACCGCGGACAACACCCACGAGGTCGCCCAGCGCATCGCGCCCGAGTCCCGCGTCGTCTACGTCGACAACGACCCGATCGTCCTCGCCCACGCCGCGGCCCTGCTCGCCGGCAGTCCCGAGGGCCGCACCGACTACCTCGACGAGGACCTGCGCAACGTCGAGGCGATCCTGGAGCAGGCCGCGCGCGTCCTGGACCTGACCGAGCCCGTGGCGCTGATGCTGCTCGGCGTCGTCATCTTCGTGGAGGACGACGAGGAGGCGTACGGGATCGTGCGCCGCCTCATGGACGCGCTGCCGAAGGGCAGTCACCTGGTGCTGTCGCACACCGTCACACGGCCGGACATGCCCGACGTCGACGCCGCCGTCGCCTTCTGGAACGAGCACGGCACGCCGAGGCTGACCCAGCGCACCCCCGGCGCCGTCGCCCGGTTCTTCGACGGGCTGGAGCTGCTCGCTCCCGGCGTGGTCTCCTGCAACCGCTGGCGCCCCGACACCGACGGGCCCGAACCGCCCGAGGTCGCCATGTTCGGCGGGGTCGGCCGCAAGAACTGAGGGTTCAGCGCAGGTCGCCCTCGACGACGGTCCGGGTGATCGGGGGCCGGTCCCACAGGGCGAGGAGTTCGTTGGCGAGGGCCGTGGCCGCGAGCGGGTCCCGGTCGCCGTGCGCGACGATGGCGGCGGCCGACAGGCCGCGCGGGACCGCGCCCGCGTCGAGGAGGACACGCCACTCCATCGGCCCGAGCTCCAGGAACTCCAGTTCGGTCAGCTCCGCGATCTGCAGGGGGTCGGCGAGCGTGCCGGGATAGGCGGTGAGGGTCCGCAGGCGGGGCAGCCCGATCACCGGGGCGAGGCTGAGCGGCGCGCGGTCCCACACCCCGATGGACAGCACCTCCAGCCCGGCATGGGCGGCGGCCTCCACGCTCGCCAGGCTCCGGATGTTGACGTGTGCCACGACCGGCGGCTGCTCCGCGCGTCGGCCGGGGAGCTCGTCCGCGGGCCCGTTCAGCACCAGATCGGTGAGGGAGTCGGCCAGCAGGTCGGCGCCGGTGTTCTGCTCGTGGCCGAGGATGATGATCTGTCCCGTGTGCCCCCGCGGTCCCGGGGTCAGATCGACCGCGATCCGGTCGCCGCCGCCGTTGTCGCCGAAGACGATCCAGCCGGGGGAGCCGACCAGCCCCTGCACGGCCGCGTCGGGCGGCGTGAGGACCGCTTCCTTCGCCGCGAACCGCCACGGGCAGCGACGGGACGCCGCGTCGGCGACGTACAGGTCGTCCAGGGGAAACAGTTCGCACCCCACCGCGTCGCACAGGCGGTCCGCCGCCTCCTGGTCGTCGCGCCAGTCGTCCCACCGGGCCCGCGTCACCCGGTAGAGCGCCTTGAGCTCGCCGGGCAACGCGATACCGAGACGTGCTTCGGCGGCGGCTATCTCCTCCTCCGTCGCGCCGACGGAGCCGGGCACCCGTTCGCGCAGTGTCCGCTCCAGGGCCACCGGGTCCGCCGACGGGGCCGGCAGCGCACCGGGCACCGGCTCCGGCATGCGGCGCCAGGGCTCGGGGACGGCGTCCTCGACCAGGACCAGCGCACCCGGATGCGGACCGCCGATGCCGGGCTCCACGGCGGGACCGGAACACAGCAGATGGAGCACGGCCTTTCCGGCCGGGGACAGCTCCGCCACGAACGCGACGCTGTCCTCGCCGGCCTCCGCGAGCGCGCTCTGCACCCGCTTCACCGCGGCGAACTCGTCCTGCATGTCCTCGAACCGGGCGGCCCGCCCGGGCGGCGGCGGGCTGCGCCGCAGCGGAACACTCCAGGCGTACCGGCCGATCTGTCCCCCGACGCGGCCGTCGGGTGCGGAGAGCCTGTCCGTGGTGCCGGCCCGCAAGAGCCGCAACAGCGGTTCCCAGGTGGCGAAGTCATGCAGCGAGGACAACGGTGGCCTCCGGTCGTTCCCGAGATCGTGGTGAAAGGCGATTATCGCGCGTCTTCGCCCGTCGTCGCCGTTGCCCGTTCCCGGTCCGCTTCCCCCCGCCACTGCTTCCTTTTCCGCCCTGCTCCCGTCCTTCTCACTCCTGCTCCCGTCCCTCTTCCGTCCTTCTTCCGTCGCTCTTCCTTCTGAACGTCATCGGCCCTGGGCGGGCGGGGACTTCGTCAACGCTTGAAAGATTCCCGCGTTCAAGGGCTTGCCGCGACTCTCATGTCATCAGTTAAATCAAGTCGTGAACTAAGCGGCGTGGACGTCCCTTTGGTGCTGCGCACGCAGTGTCCTGCCGTCGCGTCCGCGCCGTCACTCCCCATCACACCCGCAGGGATTCGTATGAGACGCAGATCCTTGGGTGTCGCGCTCGCCGCAGCGGCGGCGCTCATCACCCTTCCCGCACACACCCCCGCCTCGGCGGCGGAGACACCGCTGTCCCAGGGCAGGACCGCCACCTCGTCCTCCGACGAGAACGGCGGCACCCCGGCCGCGTACGCCGTCGACGGCGACACCGGCACCCGCTGGTCGTCGGCCGCCGGCGACACCCAGTGGCTCCAGGTCGACCTGGGGGCGACGGCCTCCGTCACCAAGGTGGTCCTCGACTGGGAGGCCGCCTACGGCAAGGACTACAAGGTGCAGATCTCCGCCGACGGCAGCACCTGGACCGACCTGAGGTCCGTGACCGGCGGCGACGGCGGCACCGACACCCTGGACGTCTCCGGCCAGGGACGCTACGTGAGGATGTACGGCATCCACCGGGCCACCCAATGGGGCTACTCCCTCTGGGAGTTCCAGGTCTTCGGCACCACAGGAGGATCCACCCCCTCCTCCTGCGGCACCGCCGACGCCGCCAAGGGCAAGCCCGCCTCGGCCTCCTCGACCGAGAACGCCGGCACCCCCGCCTCCGCCGCCTTCGACGGCGACCCGGGCACCCGCTGGTCCAGCGCGGCCTCGGACCCGCAGTGGGTCCAGGTGGACCTCGGCTCGGTCCAGGACCTGTGCAAGGTGGACCTGTCCTGGGAGGCCGCCTACGCCAAGGAGTTCCAGATCCAGGCCTCCACCGACGGCCGCACCTGGAACACCCTGCGCAGCGTCACCGGCGCCACCGGCGGCACCGCCTCCTACGACGTCAGCGGCTCCGGCCGGTACGTCCGCGTCTACGGCACCGTGCGGGCGACCGGCTACGGCTACTCGCTCTGGGAGGTCGCCGTGCACACCGGCTCGTCCGGCACCACCGGGCCGGTCCAGGGCGGCGGCGACCTCGGCCCCGACGTGATCGTGGTAGACCCCTCCACCCCCAATCTGCAGCAGAAGTTCGACCAGGTCTTCGCCCAACAGGAGTCCGCCCAGTTCGGTACCGGCCGCTACCAGTTCCTGCTCAAGCCGGGCACCTACAACGGCATCAACGCCCAGATCGGCTTCTACACCTCGATCTCCGGGCTGGGCCTCGACCCCGACGACACCCAGATCAATGGTGACGTCACCGTCGACGCGGGCTGGTTCAACGGCAACGCCACACAGAACTTCTGGCGGTCGGCGGAGAACCTCGCCATCAGGCCGTCGAACGGCACCGACCGCTGGGCCGTCGCGCAGGCGGCGCCCTTCCGCCGGATCCACGTCCAGGGCGGTCTCAACCTCGCCCCGAACGGCTACGGCTGGGCCTCCGGCGGCTACATCGCCGACTCCAGGATCGACGGCACCGTCGGACCGTACTCCCAGCAGCAGTGGTACACCCGTGACAGCTCCGTCGGCGGCTGGACCAACGGCGTGTGGAACATGACGTTCACCGGTGTCCAGGGCGCGCCCGCGACCAACTTCGACACCGGCCCGTACACCACGCTCGACACCACGCCCGTCTCCCGGGAGAAGCCGTTCCTCTACCTGGACGGCAGCACCTACAAGGTGTTCGTGCCCGCCAAGCGCACGAACGCCCGCGGTGTCTCCTGGCCGGCCGACGCGGGCACCTCGATCCCGCTCGACCAGTTCTACGTGGTCAAGCCGGGCGCGACCGCGGCGACCATCAACCAAGCACTGTCCCAGGGCCTCGACCTGCTGTTCACCCCGGGCGTCTACCACCTGGACCGGACGATCGACGTCACCCGGGCCGACACCGTGGTGCTCGGCCTCGGCCTGGCCACCCTGGTCCCCGACAACGGCATCGACGCCATGCACGTGGCGGACGTCGACGGCGTCCGGCTCGCCGGTTTCCTGATCGACGCCGGACCGGTCAACTCCGACACGCTGCTCCGGATCGGTCCGCCCGGCTCCTCCGCCGACCACTCCGCCGATCCCACCACCGTGCAGGACGTGTTCGTCCGCATCGGCGGCGCCGGACCGGGCCTCGCCACCAACTCGGTCGTCGTCAACAGCGACGACGTCGTCATCGACCACACCTGGCTGTGGCGCGCCGACCACGGCAGCGGCATCGGCTGGGACACCAACCGGGCCGACTACGGTCTGCGCGTCAACGGCGACGATGTGCTCGCCACGGGCCTGTTCGTCGAGCACTTCAACAAGTACGACGTGTACTGGAACGGCGAGCGCGGCCGGACGATCTTCTTCCAGAACGAGAAGGCCTACGACGCCCCGAACGCCGCCGCCATCACCCACGACGGCACCGTCGGCTACGCGGCCTACAAGGTCGCCGACTCCGTCACCACCCACGAGGCCTGGGGACTGGGCAGCTACTGCAACTACACGGCCGATCCGACGATCGTCCAGGCCCACGGCTTCCAGGTGCCCGTCAGGTCGGGCGTCACCCTGCACGACGTGCTGGTGATCTCCCTCGGCGGCAAGGGCCAGTACGCCCACGTCGTCAACGACAGCGGCGCACCCACCTCGGGCACCGACACCGTGCCCTCCAAGCTGACCCGCTTCCCGTGACCGGGAGGCACTGACCGGCCGGGCCGCACGCCCACGGGAAAAACGAGGCGCGATCGCGGCGCCGGCTGTGGCAGGGTGACGGGCCGGCCGCACGGTCCGCTCCCGAGCGGGCCGTCACACCGACGACAGGAGCACCGTGACACCCGGACGCCTGGCTCCGCTGCTGGAACAGTTCGACTTCGCACGCCGGCGCCTCACCGACCGTATGACCGGCCCGGTCGTGGACAGCGGCGACGCCGCCGGTGTGGAGGTCGGCCCCATGACCGACGAGGAATACCTCTGGGAGCCGGTACCCGGCTGCTGGTCGGTCCGGCGGCGCTCGGACGGACCGGGCTCGCGCGCCACCCTCCTGACCGGCACGGGCGACTGGGGACGCGACGCCACACCGCCACCGCACCCCTCGCCGCCGCCCTTCACCACCCTCGCCTGGCGGCTGACCCACCTCAGCGAGATGCTGACCCTGCGGGCCGACCATGTCACCGGCAGCCACACACTGACCAGGGACGACTACCGCGTCAGCGGCGATGCGGCGAGCGCGGTCGCGGCCTTCGAGAACGCCGCCACAGCATGGCGTCAGGCCCTGCTGAGCACCGACGACGCCGCGCTCGACACGGTGGGACACAGCACCTACCCGCACGGCAGCGACCCGGACGACGTGTTCCTCGACGTCGTCTGGTGGGTCAACCAGGAACTCCTGCACCACGGCGCCGAGATCGCCCTGCTGCGCGACCTGTTCCGCACCCGGCGGCGCTGACCGTCACGGCCGCGCGTACCGCTCGGGTGCGGGCGTCCGACCGCGTTCGAATCAGTGGGTGAGGAAGAGCTCGACGACGGGGACGGACATATCGGGGCGCTGGACAGGGAGTTCGAGGGTGAGATGGTCCGACGGCACCCGCAGGTAGTCGTGGCCGGGGTCGTCGGCCGGCGGCTCGCCGATCCGCACCTCGGAGGCGTCGTGCAGGAACTGGGCGTACGCCACCCGGCCGCGCAGCCCCCGAAGATGCACATGCCGCAGAGGCCAGCCGAAGAGATGGAGATAGAGGCGGTCGCCGCGGCGCGTGTACCGGCAGTCCTGCGGCGGCACGAGGCCCTCGGCCGGACCCGCGCCGTGGATCGACCGGCTCCGCGCTCCAGTACGACCACATCAACTTCCTCGGCCACTACGCCTTCACCTGGACGACCACGCCGGGCTTGCGTCAGCTGCGCGACCCGCAGAGCCACGACGGGACCGAGGACATCGGGGACGAGTAGCCGCGGGCCCGTACAGTCGAAGCGGCGGCCCGGAGTCAGTTGCGATGACTCCGGGCCGTCGTCTGTTCACTGCCCCAACTGCGCGGACATGTACCCATCGGGGGTGTACATGATGAGGCCCTGCGGTTCATGGCCCAACGGCTCGAACGGCTCGGAACCGTGCACCGGGATCTCCTGGTACGACACCAGTTCCAGGCGCCGATCAGCCGTTCGCACAGAACTTCAGCCATGACTGTCTCCATCGATCAGGGCGCTGTTGCCTGCCGGCAGGCCAGCCGGCACCGCCGCTGATCGCTGGACTCAGCCCGCCCGTGAAGATGATCCAGGAGCTGCCCGGAATCCGGTCGGCCCGCTACGCCGTCCGGGTGCCTGGTGCGGGGATGACGGCGCTCGTTGAGACCGACCACCCCCTGTTCGGGGGCGACCCCACACCTGCTCAGTCGATCTCCCCGCCCATAGGGCACCTGACCTGCGAACGGACGCCACAGTCGCAGTCCGGCCGGCCAGTGGCCGGAGAAGCTGCCTCGCATGCCATGCCCGGCGGGCACGTGGCACCTTCGGCTGTTTCGATGGTGGAAGTGTGAAGGGAGACGCTGGTGTCTGTGGCCCGGTCGTTGTCGCCTGAGAGCGTGACCGAGCTGACCCGGGCGCTGGACCTGAGCGGGGTGTTCGCCAACGGCGCGCTCGGCGGGGTGCTGGCCCGGGCCAGTCGTCTGGATCTGTTCGGCTTCCTGGTCATCGGCATCGTCTCCGGTCTGGGCGGTGGAATCCTCCGTGACACCCTGCTGCAGCACGGCACACCTGTGGCCTTGACCGACTACACCTATCTCACGGTCGCCACTGCCGGCACCCTGCTGGCTTTCGTAGCCGATCTGAGCCGCCACGCGTCCGGCTGGGCCTTCAACGTCCTGGATGCCTCCGCGCTGAGCGTCTGGGCGGTCGCCGGGGCGCAGAAGACGCTCGCTGTCGGCCTGGGGTGGCTGCCGGCCGTGTTGCTGGGCACCATCACAGCGGTCGGCGGTGGGGCGATCCGGGACCTGCTGCTCGCGCGGGCCCCTTCCATCTTCGGCGGCACCCCGTTGTACGCGACCGTCGCGATCGTGGTGAGCGCGGTGATGGTGGTCTGCAGTCGGCTCGGTGCATCCACCGTAGGCGTCCTGGCTGGAATCACGGTCGGTATCTCGCTGCGGCTGGCCGCGTCCCACTGGGGCTGGAAGCTGCCGAACAGCCGCGACTGGCGGCCGGGGACGACCAAGGACCGGGATCCCTGACAGGAACGGGCGCTGCGCTCACCCACAGAGATGCAGGAGTACACAGCCGTGACACCCAAAGACTCCGCAGATGCTGTTCTGGCCGGGCTCGATGACATCCGGTCCGACCTCGAAGACGTCTACGAGGATCTACACGCCCACCCCGAGCTGGGACACCAGGAGCACCGCACCGCGACCCGGGTGGCGGAACGCCTGAGAAACTGCGGTTACCAGGTGCACGAGGGGATCGGCGGCACCGGTGTGATCGGTGTGCTGGCCAACGGCGAGGGGCCGACCGTTTTGCTGCGGGCCGACATGGACGCTCTGCCGGTCCTTGAGGAGTCCGGTCTGACCTACGCCAGCACGGCCGAATCCACGGATGCTTCCGGCCGCCGGGTGCCCGTGGCGCATGCCTGCGGTCACGATATGCACGTCGCCTGCCTGCTGGGAGCGGCGCGGCTCATGTTCGGCGCGCCGGGGGCATGGCAGGGCACACTGGTGGCCTTGTTTCAGCCTGCCGAGGAGCCGGGGGACGGTGCTGACCGGATGCTCGCCGACGGGCTGACCGACCATGTTCCCCGCCCAGACGTCGCCTTCGCCCAGCATGTGCTGCCCTATCCGGCTGGGCAGGTCGGCACGCGCGCCGGGTCCTTTCTCTCCGCGGCGGACAATGTGAAGATCACTGTCCATGGCCGGGGCGCTCACGGCTCGGCACCGCAGGCCGCCATCGACCCCGTGGTGATCGCCTCGATGATCGTCGTCCGGCTCCAGACGATCGTCTCGCGCGAGTTGGCCGCGACCCAGCCGGTCGTGGTCACGGTGGGCTCCGTCCAGGCGGGCTCGAGCGGCAACGTGATTCCGGAGTCGGCCGAACTGCTGGTGAACGTGCGCACGTACGACGACGAGACCCGGCGGGCCGTCCTGGCAGCCGTGCGGCGCATCGTCCATGCCGAGTGTGACGCCTCTGGGGCGACTCGCGCGCCGCAGATCGAGGAGGGCACCCGCTTTCCGCCGACTGTCAACGACGACGTGGTGACCCGCGAGGTATCCGCCGCTTTCGCCGCGATGTTCGGAGAGCGCGCGGTCACTGTCGAGTTGCAGAGCGCCAGCGAGGACTTCAGCCGGATCCCGGACGCCTTCGGCACCCCGTACACCTACTGGGCCCTGGGCTGTGTGGATCCGCACGCCTACCAGGCCGCCCGGCAACGCGGCACCGTGGCCCAGGACATCCCGGTCAACCACAGCCCCCGCTTCGCACCGGTCCTGCAGCCCACCCTGGACACCGGCGTCCAGGCCCTGGTCACAGCCGCACTCACCCACCTCGGGAAACCGACACGCACCAGCTGATGAGCTTCCGGCTGGTTCGCCTCTGAGGCCGCAGCACAGCAGCAATCGACCGCCTCGGCGGCGCCCGCGCAGCTTGCGCGGCTGCGGTTCTCGACGCCCACTGCACCGGCGCTTCACACCTCCGTCGAAGAATGCGGGCGGGCCGCGGTGGATCCACGCAGTCACCTGGACGGATCTGCCGGCACGCGCTCCGCTCCCGGCCGTGGTTTCGTTCCTTGCGTAACTCCCTGATTGAATCGAGGAACCGATGACTGCGTACAGGGTCGGCTACTTCGTGGGAAGTCTGGCGACTCACTCCATCAATCGGACGCTCTCGAGGGCTCTGATCCGGCTGGCCCCATCTGATTTGGAATTCTTCGAGATTTCGATCAAGGATCTGCCCCTCTACAGTTACGACTACGACAGCGACTATCCTGCCGAGGGAAAGGCGCTCAAAGATTCCATCGACTCCGCCGACGCCCTCCTATTTGTGACCCCGGAGTACAACCGATCCATTCCGGGCGCGCTCAAAAACGCCATTGACTGGGCCAGTCGCCCCTGGGGGAGCAACTCATTCGCACACAAACCCTCCGCTGTGATCGGAGCGTCCCCCGGCGCCCTCGGCACTGCCCTCGCCCAGCAGAGTCTGCGCGGTGTCCTAAGCTTCTGCGACTCGCCGCAAATGAATGCACCGGAGGCCTACGTCAGATTCAAACCCGATGTTTTCACCAGCAATGGAGAAGTCGTCGACGAGCACACGGAACGTTTCCTCCGAGACTTCATGGAGGAATTCCGGGACCACGTTGTCCGGGTTCTCACCGTGCTCCCGCGCAAACCCTGAAGCGTGCGGACTCGGGTTCGTTGTGGTCGATGAGAGGAATCACGAAGGGGCTGATGTGATGTGGGTAAGTCACGGATGAACGAAGAGCGCTTCTACCTGTATCCGATGAAACGTGTAGCTGCCGTCCTGCAGCGCCTTCTGGACAGCAAGGGAACCTTTCACGGGCTTCTCAGCCGCTTCATGCGTTGGCTGCAGCACGGGGGCTACGAAAGCGAAACGCTCGCGGCCCACTCTGCCGCCTTAAGTCAGGGTAAATGGCTGATCTTCGTTCCCGTGCGGGGCAAGAACGAGGCCAGGCGGACGGTCGACATTCTCCGATCACACGGAGGCAGTGAAATTTTCCACTTCCGCCGATGGGCAGTGCAATTCTTCCCCCGAACTATCGATTGAAGCCGTAAGGGACTACGACACCTTTCGCGCCCTGCATCCTGGTTTCCGGCGCCGGCAAAGGAGGCGGACATGGGGCATGCGGCCGCCGGCCTGGACGATCTGACCGCCTTCCTGGCACGCCTCACCGCCTTGCTGCTGCGTTCTTCCGGTGAGGGCGCCTACTCCATCGAGCGAGCTGTGGACACCAGCGCTCAGGCCTTCGCAGGCCAGGCGTCCGTAGTCCTCGTGCCCGAAGCGGCCGTGCTCTCGATCACCGCGGCCGACGGCCGCAGCCGCACCGTCTGCGTGCACGGCTTCCCGGAGGTGTTCCGGCTCGACCAAGCCGCGGCACTGAAGCCCTTCCTGGCCGACGTGAAGACGGGCCAGCTCGGGGTAGCCGAGGCCATCCGCAGGCTGGGACGCATCGAAGCCGCACCGCCGCCGTACCCTTGGTGGCTCAAGTTCCTCGGCGTCCTGCTGTTCTCCCTGGGCTTCGCCCCGCTGGTCCAGCCCACCTGGTACGAGATCACCACCACAGCCGTCCTGGGCGCGATCGCCGCGGCCCTTGTGGTCGCCGCCGTTCATGCGCCGCGACTGTCCGCAATTCTTCCCCTGGTGGTCTCGGCCGTCGTCTCCGTCGTCACCATCGAAGTGTTTGCCGGCGATCCGGCACACGGCGGCCCGGTCCTGCTGATGCTTCCAGCGCTGTTCTACTTCATTCCCGGTGACTTCCTGAGCGCATCGACCACCGAGCTGGCCATCGGCCTCATCACCACCGGCGCGATCCGGCTCGTCTACTCCGTATTCCTACTCGTCCAGCTCTACCTCGGCGTACTGATGGGTATATTCGTCACCGGCACCCCCCTCAACGCCCTCTTCGACACCGCCGCCAGAGCCGACCTGCCCAAGTGGGCACTGATCCTGGGCGGGATCGCCTTCACCGCCGGCACGGTCCTGGCCTTCGCAATTCCCCGCCGCTTCTTCGGGACTCTCCTCGTGCTGGTCTACGCCACCGTCGGGGTGCAGTCACTGTTCACCAAGCTGATCCGGGAGACCGGGGGCACATTCGTCGCTGCCGTGGTGCTGGCCGCCGCAGCCAATCTGCTGGACCGCAACCCCGCTTTCCCACCTCGATTGATCCTCATCCTTCCTGGCTTCTTCACCCTCACGGTCGGCTCGCTGGGACTGCGCGGCCTGACCGCCCTGGCCGGGGGCTACGTCATCGAAGGATTTCAAGACCTGCAGAAACTCATCACGATCGTCACCGCCATCGCCATCGGACTGGTCGTCGGCATGGCACTCACGCATGCCCGCACCACAACGCGGCCCACCTCTCCCCATGCCCCCTCGATGTCCCAGCGACCACCCTGACCATGTCTTCGCCGCACCGCCCGCAGATCTCACCGGGACTTTGACGACCAGCGGGTAGTACTGGGGGAAGGCGTGGGTCTGGGTGTTCCAGCTGTACAGGCCGAGGCTCCCGACCTGCGGGTCCACCGCCTCGAACTGCTCCCCGAACTCAAGGTGCGCGCCTCCTGCGGCGGTACGCCGACCTCCTGACGCCCGTCCGCGCTCGCGGGGCCCGGTCGACGGGGCGATTGCGCGGGTCGGGCGCTGCCGCCGCGGCATCGGGCCGCGAGCGCGGTGACCCGCGCGGCGGACTCCGTCGGCGACGGACGTGCCGCGCGGCGGCGGTGTCGGCGGGCCGGGCCGTGTCACCGGCCCGGGCGCCGAAGGCCGCACCTGCTCGCCCCGCACCGGCGGCCGTGACCACGCGCCCACCCGGGCCGGACAGCACTCCGCCCTGCCGGTCGGGAGAACCGGCAGGGCGGAGTCGGTGGAATCAGGGGCAGGGCGGTGTCTCTGACTAGAGTCAGAGAATGCATTCTGCGCAGATTGACCAGGTGAGGCGGTTCAACCGCACCGTCACCCAGCGGGTGGGCGTGCTCCATGACCACTATCTGGGCCGCGACCGGCCGATCGGCGAGGCCCGGCTGCTCTGGGAGATCGGCGGACAGGGCGAGGACGTACGGCGGCTGCGCGAGCGCCTCGGACTCGACTCCGGGTACGTCAGCCGGCTCCTGCGCTCCCTGGAGGCCGACGGTCTGGTGACCGTCGAACCCCATCCCCGGGACAGACGCGTGCGCACCGTCCGGCTCACCGACGCGGGCCACGCCGAGCGGGCCACGCTCGACGCCCGCAGCGACGAGCTGGCCGGCTCCCTGCTCGAGCCGCTCAACGAGGCCCAGCGGGCCCGGCTGGTCGCCGCCATGGCCGAGGTCGACCGGCTGCTGACCGCCGGGACCGTCACGCTGGACACCGTCGACCCCGGCCACCCCGACGCCGTGTACTGCCTGCGGTCGTACTTCACCGAGCTGCAGGAGCGCTTCGAGACCGGCTTCGACCCCGAGCGGAGCTTGCTGCCCGACGCCGGTGAACTCACCCCGCCGCGCGGCGAGTTCCTGGTCGCCCGGCTGCACGGCGAACCCGTCGGCTGCGCGGGCCTGAAGCTGCCGCCCGGCGCCCCGGCAGAGATCAAACGCATGTGGGTGGCGCCCAGCGCCCGCAGGCTCGGCCTCGGCCGCCGCTTCCTCACCGAACTGGAGGCGCGGGCCGCCCGGCACGGCCGCACCCTGCTGCGCCTGGACACCAACAAGGCCCTGACCGCCGCGACCGGGCTGTACCACTCCTGCGGCTTCCAGGAGGTCCCCGCCTTCAACGACGAGCCGTACGCCCACCACTGGTTCGAGAAGCGCGTCACCGCACCGCCGGCGGCACCGCAGGAATGAGGGGCCTTGTCACGCCCGGGCCGCCGAAGCCTGGATGTCCTCCCGGGTGTGCTCCATCAGCTCCGCCAGGTCACCGACCTCGGGGTCGAGTTGTTCCACGCGCGGGGCGACGTCGTCGACCCATGCGGTGGTGGACAGCGCGAGCTCGACGGCCTTCTTCTCCAGACCGTCGCCGAGCAGCTCCTCGATCTTGAAGGAGAGGCCCGCCAGGGTCTCGTCGTCGGTCTCGGGCACCAGGTACTCCTCGAGACCGGCCGGAAACGGTGTCTCCTCCCGGGACTCGCGCAGGGCGGTGACCACCGCGGATTCCTCGCTGTACTGATCGAGGAGTCCCATGAGGACGTAGAGCCGTGCCACCAGCCGGGGCAGGCCCGGATGCCTGTCCAGCCAGGCCATGAGCTGGCGCTGACCGCCGAGGCGGTCGATGACCCGCGTCATCTCCTCGGTGAGGGTGGTGGGCAGAACCCAGTGGAACGGCAGCAGTCGCGCCACCTGGTCGGCCAGCTCCGCCTCGCCCCGCGGCTCCAGCGTGCCGGCGACGAAGCCGCTGACCAGCTCGTGGTCCAAGCTGAAACCGTCCGGCTTCGACCGGTCTCGTGAGGTGCCCGAGGCGTCGTGACGCAGACGCAGGAGCTCGTCGACGATCTTGCTCAGCGGTTTGTCGTGCACGGATCCTCCCAGAGGCTGCCTCACCACTGTGCCGCCCGCCGCCGGCCGTGCGCGCTTTGGTTGGTCCAGGCGAGTCACCCTCGATTCACGGTTTGCGGGGCCGGACACGGCGCGTTTGAGTGAGTAGGGGTCCCCTCCATCGGTGAGGAGTGCGTCATGTCGATGTCGTTCGGTCCTGCCTTCGGC
>NZ_JAVACL010000048.1:0-55995 GCF_032658145.1 Streptomyces sp. MK7 | reverse complement strand
CTCTTGGAGCTCTGGCTCCTGGGCAACAGCCCAGGAGCCAGAGCTTTTTTGCGTTGAGGTAGGGTCAGGACGCATCGTCGGTACATTTGACCAGGAGGCCCCCGCGTGGAGGTCCAGGAGACCCGCGTCCAGACGGACCGGGTCCTCACCATTCCGAACATCCTCAGCATGGCGCGGCTCGTTGGCGTGCCTCTTTTCCTGTGGTTGATCCTCAGGCCGGAGTTCGGAGGGCCCAAGAGCGACGGGTGGGCCCTGCTGGTACTCGCGCTCAGTGGCGTCAGCGACTACTTGGACGGCAAGCTGGCGCGACGCTGGAACCAGATCAGCAGCCTGGGCCGGCTGCTCGACCCGGCGGCCGACCGCCTCTACGTCCTTTCCACCCTCGTCGGCCTCACCTGGCGTGAGATTCTGCCGGTCTGGCTGACCGCGGCTCTCCTGGCGCGCGAATTGATGCTGCTGGTGGCCGTGGGCGTTCTCCGGCGCCATGGCTACCCGCCGCCCCAGGTGAACTTCTTGGGGAAGGCCGCCACGTTCAACCTGATGTACGCCTTCCCGTTGCTTCTGCTCAGCGATGGAAGCGGATGGATCCCGTCACTCGCCGCCGTTTTCGGATGGGCGTTCGCCGGATGGGGTACAACCCTCTACTGGTGGGCAGGAGTTCTCTACGTGGTGCAGGTCCGCCGACTGGTCCGGGCGGACGCCATGGCCGACTGAGCTCACCCATTCCGGCAGCCGCGGTGGCTCCGATGGCCCGCTTCGGAAAAGTGCGGGACAATCAGGACGGGTGAAGTCGGCCAGATCGTCGTCTCTTGGAGGAGGACGCTTCCGACATGAAGGCCGTCGTGATGGCCGGAGGCGAAGGCACGCGCCTTCGCCCAATGACCTCGAGCATGCCCAAGCCGCTCCTGCCGGTGGCCAACCGGCCGATCATGGAGCACGTTCTGCGGCTGCTCAAAAGGCATGGTCTGAATGAGACCGTCGTCACAGTCCAGTTCCTGGCCTCGTTGGTCAAGAACTACTTCGGTGACGGCGAAGAGCTCGGCATGGAGCTCACCTATGCCAATGAGGAGAAGCCACTCGGTACCGCCGGAAGCGTCAAGAACGCCGAAGAGGCGTTGAAGGACGATGCCTTCCTGGTCATCTCCGGCGATGCGCTGACCGACTTCGACCTCACTGACCTGATCCGGTTCCACAAGGAAAAGGGCGCGATGGTCACCGTGTGTCTCACGCGCGTGCCCAATCCGCTGGAATTCGGCATCACCATCGTCGACGAAGAGGGCAAGGTCGAGCGTTTCCTCGAGAAGCCGACCTGGGGCCAGGTCTTCTCCGACACGGTGAACACGGGTATTTACGTCATGGAACCGGAGGTCTTCGACTACGTCGAGGCCGACGTTCCCGTCGACTGGTCCGGTGACGTCTTCCCCCAGCTGATGAAGGAAGGCAAGCCGATTTACGGCTATGTCGCCGAGGGCTACTGGGAGGACGTCGGCACTCACGAAAGCTACGTCAAGGCGCAGGCGGACGTCCTGGAAGGCAAGGTGGACGTCCAGCTGGACGGCTTCGAGATCTCACCGGGTGTCTGGGTCGCAGAGGGCGCCGAGGTACATCCGGACGCCGAGCTGCGAGGCCCCCTCTACATCGGCGACTACGCCAAGGTGGAGGCCGGCGCCGAGATCCGTGAGCACACGGTGGTCGGCTCGAACGTCGTCGTGAAGAGCGGTGCCTTCCTGCACAAGGCCGTCGTCCACGACAACGTGTACATCGGGCAGCACAGCAACCTGCGTGGATGTGTCGTCGGCAAGAACACCGACATCATGCGCGCGGCGCGGATCGAGGACGGCGCGGTCATCGGTGACGAGTGCCTGATCGGCGAGGAATCGATCGTCCAGGGCAATGTGCGGGTCTACCCGTTCAAGACCATCGAGGCGGGCGCCTTCGTCAACACCTCTGTGATCTGGGAGTCCAGGGGACAGGCGCACCTGTTCGGTGCCCGCGGGGTCTCCGGCATCCTGAACGTGGAGATCACCCCCGAGCTCGCCGTACGGCTCGCCGGCGCCTACGCGACGACGCTGAAGAAGGGCTCGACGGTCACCACCGCCCGTGACCACTCCCGTGGTGCGCGTGCGCTCAAGCGGGCGGTCATCTCGGCGCTCCAGGCCAGCGCCATCGACGTACGAGACCTGGAGAACGTGCCGCTGCCCGTGGCCAGGCAGCAGACCGCGCGGGGCAGCGCCGGCGGCATCATGATCCGGACCACCCCCGGGGTGCCGGACTCCGTCGACATCATGTTCTTCGACGGGCAGGGCGCCGATCTGTCGCAGGGCGGCCAGCGCAAACTCGACCGGGTCTTCGCCCGCCAGGAGTACCGGCGTGCGTTCCCGGGCGAGATCGGTGACCTGTACTTCCCGTCCAGCGTCTTCGACTCGTACACCGGTTCGCTCCTGCGCAACGTCGACACGAACGGTATCGGCGAGGCGGGTCTCAAGGTCGTCGTGGACGCCTCGAACGGCAGCGCCGGCCTCGTCCTGCCCAGCCTGCTCGGCAAGCTGGGGGTCGACTCGCTGACCATCAACCCCGGTCTCGACGAATCCCGGCCGACGGAGACCGAGGACATCCGCCGCAAGGGGCTGGTGCGGCTCGGCGAGATCGTGGCGTCCTCCGGGGCCGCGTTCGGGGTGCGGTTCGACCCGGTCGGTGAGCGGCTGTCGCTCGTCGACGAGAAGGGCCGCATCATCGAGGACGACCGGGCGCTGCTGGTGATGCTCGACCTGGTCGCCGCCGAGCGTCGTAGCGGCCGGGTCGCACTTCCGGTGACGACCACCCGCATCGCCGAGCAGGTGGCCGCGTACCACGGCACGCAGGTCGAGTGGACGACCACCTCGCCCGACGACCTGACGCGGGTCGGCGGCGAGGAAGGGACGATCTTCGGTGGCGACGGCAAGGGCGGGTTCATCGTCCCGGAGTTCAGCAGCGTCTACGACGGGACGGCGGCCTTCGTACGCCTGATCGGGCTGGTCGCGCGAACCCAGCTGACCCTCAGTCAGATCGACGCCCGGATCCCGCGGGCCCATGTCCTCAAGCGGGATCTGGCCACGCCGTGGGCGGTGAAGGGCCTGGTGATGCGCCGGGTCGTCGAGGCCGCCGGAGAGCGTTTCGTCGACACGACGGACGGTGTGCGGGTCGTGGAGACCGACGGCCGCTGGGTCATGGTGCTGCCGGACCCGGCCGAGGCGGTCACCCACCTGTGGGCCGAGGGTCCCGACGACGCCTCCGCGCAGGCCCTGCTGGACGAGTGGTCGGCGGTCGTCGACAGCGCAGGACGGTAGCGGACGGGCGAGACCGGACCGCCCGGATGCCAGAAGCCGGACGGTGACACAGAGCAATAAAACGGACAACACGCGCGTGTGCCGGACAAGTGCCCCCAAGGGGGCCTGTCCGGCACGCCGGTGGGGCCATTCGGAGGACTCGGCCCCTGCATGCGACGATGTGCGGCATGCCGCAGCAACCGCCCGTTCGGAGCACCCCCACGCGGCCTTCCCGTCCGGATGCGTCCATGTCGTTGATCACCAACGTCATGGACCACAGCCTCGACGACGGCTATGCCGAGGCCGCCGCACGGAAGAAGGCCGCTGGTGAGGGCGGTCTGCCCAAGACGCTCCGGGCGCGACTGGGGCTGGCGGTGGGTCTGGTGCTGGCGGCGCTCGTGGTGACCGTGGGAGCGGCACAGGCGCGCGTGGCGGCTCCGACGGTCGCCAAGGAGCGCCAGGAGCTGATCGACCGCATCGACCGCGAGACGGCGGCGGCCGACAATCTGGAGCGAGATGTCGACAAACTCCGTGGCGATGTGAGCGAGCGGCAGCGGCAGGCGCTCAGGCAGAGCGGCGGAAACAGCCGGGCCGACCTGGTGGAGATCCTGGCAGGCGCCACCGAGGTGCACGGGCCCGGGGTGAAGCTCGTCGTGGACGACGCCAAGGAGGCCGCCACGGGCGGGGGCGGCAACCCGCGCGAGACGTCGGGTTTCTCCGATACGGGCAGGGTGCGCGACCGGGACATGCAACGCGTCGTGAACGGACTGTGGCAGTCGGGAGCCGAGGCGGTCTCCGTCAACGGGCAGAGGCTGACCGCCCTGTCCGCGATCAGGGCGGCCGGGGACGCCATACTGGTCGACAACAGGCCGTTGGTGCCGCCGTACACGGTGCTCGCGGTGGGGGACGGGCAACGGCTGAGCACCCGGTTCCAGGACAGCCCCGACGGGCTGTACCTGCACGCCCTCCAGGACAACTACGGCATCCGGACGAGCATCTCCGTGGAGAGCGACCTCCGGCTGCCCGCCGCACCGAGTGTGATCGTACGTACCGCACAGCCGAGCACTGAGAAGGGCACATCGTGATCGCCGTACTGGGCCTCATCGTGGGAGTGGTGGCCGGCCTGTTGGTCCGGCCCGAGGTTCCGGCGGTTGTCGAGCCTTATCTGCCGATCGCCGTCGTCGCGGCGCTGGACGCCGTCTTCGGCGGGCTGCGGGCCATGCTCGACGGGATCTTCGACGACAAGGTGTTCGTGGTGTCGTTCCTGTCGAACGTGGTCGTCGCCGCGCTGATCGTGTTCCTGGGCGACAAGTTGGGCGTGGGTGCCCAGCTGTCCACGGGTGTCGTGGTGGTCCTCGGCATCCGCATCTTCTCCAACGCCGCCGCGATCCGACGGCACGTGTTCCGGGCGTGAGACCGATGAACCACAAGGACGAACTGCCGGAGAACGAGCCCGGCGCGGAACAGGACGAACAGGGCGAGGAGCGGGACGAGCAGCGGGAGAACCGGCTCCGCAAGGAGCTGCCCGCGGAGGTGCCCGCGCAAGCCCCCGGGGCCGCCGAAGGGGCCGCGGAGGAGTCCGCCCCCGAGCTCACCGGCCGTCAGCGACTGGGCAAGGGCCTGTGGCCGCCGCGCTTCACCCGGGCCCAACTCGTCGTCGCGCTGCTGCTGTTCGGCCTGGGCTTCGGTCTCGCGGTCCAGGTCGCCTCCAACAGCGACAGCGACAGCGCGCTGCGCGGTGCCCGGCAGGAGGATCTTGTGCGCATTCTCGATGAACTCGATGACCGTACGCAGCGTCTTGAGGACGAGAAGCAGGGTCTCGACAAGCAGCGTCAGGAGCTGGAGAACAGTTCGGACCAGGCCGAGGAGGCCCGGAGGCAGACGGTCGAGAAGGAGAGGCAACTCGGCATTCTGGCGGGCACGGTGGCCGCGCAGGGGCCCGGCATCACGATGACGATCGAGGACACGAAGGGGACGGTCCAGGCGGACATGCTGCTGGACGCGATACAGGAGCTGCGCGCGGCCGGTGCGGAGGCCATCGAGGTCAACGGCGTCCGGGTGGTGGCGAGCACCTATCTGACGGACTCCGGCAAGAGCGTGGACGTCGACGGGAACAAGATCAACGCGCCCTACCGTTTCAAGGTCATCGGCAAGCCGCAGGACCTGGAGCCGGCGCTCAACATCCCTGGAGGCGTGGTGCAGACCCTCGAGAAGGAGCAGGCCACCGTGACCGTCGAGCGATCGGACAAGATCGTCGTGGACGCCTTGCGAGCGGCGAAGCAGCCTGACTACGCTCGGTCGTCCTCCCAGTGAACCGGGGGTGCATGGCGGTCGTCCGGCAGGGGCATGAGGTTGCGGGGGGTCGGCGCACCGATTGGGTGGTGCGTGGTGGAAACTGTCTGGTGGATACGGACGTTGTGAAGATGTCCGGGTCGACCGGTGTATGCAGTCAGGGTTCGTCCTGCCCCACGGGCGGGTCTGTTTCGGTCAAGGGGAATCGCCCGTGAAGTTGTTTGCGAAGTTGTTCGGCAAGAGCGCGCGAGAGGGCGGCGACAACGCGACCGCCCGTCATCGCGCACAGCCCGACGCGGAAGGCCAGCGTCCGCTGTTCCGCGACCAGGTCCCGGGGTCGGGTGACATTTCCGGCGCACCGGGCGCGCCGTCGGTTGACCCTGCCCAGGCAGGCGGCATAGGTTTCGGCCAACCGTCAACCTCAGGTACGGGTGGAGGGTTTGCCGCCGGCCCGTACGCGTCCCCAGCCCCGTCGGGGCAGCCGCGGCAGGAGGATCCGTCCATGTCGGCCCTGGTCTGTACGAGGTGCGGTCACCGCAACGCGGAGAACAGCCGCTTCTGCTCCAACTGTGGTGCGCCGCTGCGGCCTGGTGCGGTGCCGGAGCGCGCGTCGGAGACGACCTCCACGATCTCCATCTCCGGTCTGGAGGCCTACGACGCCGAGGCCACCGGTCAGACGCCGATGCTGTCTCCGGAGGCGCAGGCGGCCGTCGACGCGCTGCCGGTCGGCTCCGCCCTGCTGGTGGTGCGCCGCGGGCCGAACTCGGGCAGCCGCTTCCTCCTGGACGGCGAGCTGACCACGGCCGGGCGTCATCCGCAGAGCGACATCTTCCTGGACGACGTGACGGTCTCGCGCCGCCATGTGGAGTTCCGCCGCGGTCCGGACGGGTCGTTCACGGTGGCCGACGTCGGCAGCCTGAACGGCACGTACGTCAACCGGGAGCGGATCGACCAGGTCGCGCTGTCCAACGGCGACGAGGTGCAGATCGGCAAGTACCGGCTGGTCTTCTACTCCAGCCGACAGGGCTACTGACCCTCCCCGGACTCGTCCGGGGAGATCCCAGGGAAGGTCCATGCTTCAAACACCGAGCGGTGGTGCCGGGCACGGCACCACCGCCGCGGACAGTGGGCTGATGAGCATCGGCAGCGTGCTGAACGTGCTGCGCGAGGAGTTCCCCGAGGTCACCATCTCCAAGATCCGTTTCCTGGAGTCGGAGGGCCTCGTCGAGCCGCGGCGCACCCCCTCGGGGTATCGCAAGTTCAGTCCGGACGACGTCGAGCGCCTCGCCCGCGTGCTGAGATTGCAGCGTGACCACTACCTGCCGTTGAAAGTGATCCGCGAGTATCTGGACGCGGTGGAGCGCGGTGAGGCCGTGCAGCTGCCGGTGCTCGGCCGGCAGCGTGACGGCGAAGCCGTGCCGGCGCCCGCCGAGACACCCGCGGCGGCCCGGATCGGCCGGGCCGAGCTCCTCGCCGCCGCGGAGATCGACGAGGAGGTCCTCCAGGAGTGGGAGTCGTACGGGCTGGTCACTCCGGTGGAGGACGGCGCCTACGACGCGGAGTCGGTCACCGTCGCCTCACTGGTCCGTGAGCTGGGACGTTTCGGGATCGAACCCCGTCATCTGCGGGTGATGAAGGCGGCCGCCGACCGGGAGGCCGGGCTCGTCGACCAGGTGGTGGCCCCGCTGCGGCGCCACCGCAATCCGCAGACCAGGGCCCATGCCGAGGCCCGCACGAAGGAGCTGGCTGCGCTCACGGTGAGACTGCACGCGGCGCTGGTGCAGACCGCGCTCGGCGTGCGGCTGCCCTGAACCGGCCACCCCGGGCCGGTACCGGCCGCGGCGGCCGGATCGACCTCCCGTTTCCGGCCCGACTACCCAAACATCCCGGGCACGGCCTAGGGTTGCTGTGTGAACGAGCTCGATGTCGTAGGTGTCCGGGTCGAAATGCCCTCCAACCAGCCGATCGTGCTCCTGCGTGAAGTGGGGGGCGACCGCTACCTCCCCATCTGGATCGGGCCGGGGGAGGCTACGGCCATCGCCTTCGCCCAGCAGGGGATGGCCCCCGCGCGGCCGCTGACCCATGACCTGTTCAAGGACGTGCTGGAGGCCGTCGGCCAGGAGCTCACGGAAGTGCGCATCACGGACCTGCGTGAGGGCGTCTTCTACGCGGAGCTGGTCTTCGCGAGCGGGGTCGAGGTCAGTGCTCGTCCGTCCGATGCCATAGCGCTGGCGCTGCGCACCGGCACGCCGATCTACGGCAGTGACACGGTGCTCGACGACGCGGGCATCGCGATCCCGGACGAGCAGGAGGACGAGGTGGAGAAGTTCCGCGAGTTCCTCGACCAGATCTCGCCGGAGGACTTCGGTACCAGCAACCAGTGAGGTTCGGGGCTTCGGCCCCGACGGTGGTTGCGGGGGTCGGACCCGGCAAGCAGTGAAACGCCGACATATGCCACCGGCCACCGGGAGCGCTCGGCCGTTCCCCGCGTGGCATTCCGCTAGCCTTTCCCCACGACGGGGCACGGGAAACCACTCGTAGGGTGATTATCACTCGGCGTGCCGAGTGTGGCGATCGTTGACGCACCCCCGGTGACTGCCTACCGTCGAGGAGGCAGGTCAAGGACGGAGGTCGGCGTGAGAAGCAGCGGCGACGGTACGGCTGGGGGTGCCCCCGGTCGTGAGGTCGGGGGAAGGGGTCCGTATCCTCCTCCGGGCTCTCGGCTCCGCGCGAGCATGGGCTACCCCCATCACGTCAGTGCGGCCGATCACGCTCCGCAGCGGCCGACGGTCGTGCCGAGCAGCAAAGGGGCGGCGTCCATGGCGTCCGAGCAGATCGGCTACCGCGGTCCGACGGCCTGCGCGGCCGCCGGCATCACCTACCGGCAACTGGACTACTGGGCGCGCACGGGCCTGGTCGAGCCCAGTGTGCGGCCCGCCTACGGGTCCGGCACGCAGCGGCTGTACAGCTTTCGTGACGTCGTGGTCCTCAAGATCGTCAAGCGGTTCCTCGACACCGGTGTCTCGCTGCAGAACATTCGTACGACCGTCCAGCACCTGCGCGAGCGCGGCTTCCGCGACCTTGAGCGCATGACGCTGATGAGCGACGGCGCCACGGTCTACGAGTGCACCTCGCCCGACGAGGTCCACGCCCTGCTCCAGGGCGGCCAGGGCATCTTCGGCATCGCCGTCGGCGTGGTGTGGCGCGACGTGGAGAGCGCGCTGTCCCAGCTGCACGGCGAGCGCGTCGACACCGGCGAGACCCTGGTGGGCCACAACCCCGGCGACGAACTCGCCCGACGGCGCAACCGGGCGGTCTGAGCGCGGCCCGGCCGGGCCGCGGCCGCTCAAACCGGGCCACGGCCTCCGCGGGCCCGTTCTGGGCGGGCCGTGGGGCGGTGTCGGCCGGACCCGCGGCGACCATGCCGACTCGGCGCGCCGAGCGCCGTCGGCGGGTGCTGAGGGGGCTGTGAGGCCGTGCCGGCCGGGTGGGGGCCGCGTGGTGGGCGGGGGCCCACGACTGCCGGGCGGGTCCCGTTTCGGGCCGTTGTCAGTGGTGTGGTGCAGCATCGGAGGTGTGAGAAGCGCGCCGACGATCCTGCATCTCGACATGGATGCCTTCTTCGCCCAGGCGGAGCAGGCGTCCAAGCCGAGCCTGCGCGGGAAGGCCGTCATCGTGGGCGGTCTCGGGCCGCGCGGGGTGGTCGCCACAGCGTCGTACGAGGCACGGGTCTTCGGTGTCCACTCGGCGATGCCGATGGCCCAGGCGCGGCGACTGGCTCCGAACGCCGCGTATCTCGTGCCGCGCTTCGGCTTCTACCGGTCCATCAGCGAGCAGGTGATGGGGCTGCTGCGGGCGCTGTCACCGCTGGTGGAGCCGCTCAGCCTGGACGAGGCGTTCGTGGACCTGGAGGCCGGGGGAGCGGCCTGGGACGCCGACTCCGCCCGGCTGGCCGGGATCCGGCTGCGCGCCGACATCCGTGCCGTCACCGGCCTGACGGGCTCGGTGGGCCTGGCCGCCTCCAAGATGCTCGCGAAGATCGCCTCAGAACAGGCCAAGCCCGACGGACTGGTCCTCATCGAGCCCGGCACCGAGCGGGCCCTGCTGGGCCCCATGTCGGTGCGGACGCTGCCCGGCGTGGGCCCGGCGACGGGCGACCATCTGCGGCGGGCCGGGATCCACACCGTGGACGAGCTGGCCGAGGCGGGTGAGGACGAGCTCGTACGGCTGCTGGGCAAGGCGCACGGGCAGGCGCTGTACGCCATGGCGCTGGCGCACGACGAGCGGCCCGTGGTCGCCGAGCGCGAGGCCAAGTCGGTGTCGGTCGAGGACACCTACGACGTGGACATCCACGACCGGCTGCGGGTGGGCCTGGAGGTGCAGCGGCTCGCCGACCGGTGCGTACGTCGGCTGCGCGGGGCCGGGCTGTCGGGCCGCACCATCGTGCTGAAGGTACGGCGCTACGACTTCTCCACGCTGACCCGCTCCGAGACGCTGCGCGGGCCCACCGACGACCCGGCGGTGGTGCGGGAGGCGGCGGCCCGGCTGCTGGACTCGGTGGACACCACGGGCGGGGTGCGGCTGCTCGGTGTGGGCGTGTCCGGGCTCGCCGACTACACGCAGGAGGACCTCTTCGCCCAGGCGGCCGGCGCGCACATGGACGGCCCTGAGGAAGAAGCCGCGGACGAACCGGCCCCGGAGCAGTCGGCGCCCGCAGAGCGGCACTGGCCGGCGGGCCACGACGTACGGCACACCGAGCACGGGCACGGCTGGGTCCAGGGCAGCGGCCTCGGCCGGGTCACGGTCCGCTTCGAGACGCCCGACTCCGAGCCCGGACGGGTACGGACCTTCCGCGTCGACGACCCGGACCTGGAGCCGGCGGACCCACTCCCGCTGGTGCGGCGAAGACCGGACGCCGCCGCAAGCCCTGGCGTCACCGGCAGCATCGAGGCGACCGGCAGCACCGAAGTGACCGGCCGCACCGAGGCGACCGACAGCGCGTCCTCGGTGGCCGGCGGGATCCGGCCCGCGTAGAACCCGGCCGGGCGCCGCTCGCTCTCAGCCTTCCTCGGAGCCGGATCCCGCGAGCTTGCCGAAGTCGCGGTCGGGGAGGGCGGGGGGAGGCGCCACGTCGAGACCGTAGTGGTGGTAGAGCTGCAGTTCCTGTTCGGGGGAGAGGTGGCGGCCGACGCCGAAGTCGGGGGCCTCCTTGATGAGGGCCCGGTCGAAGGGGACGTGCAGTTCGCCGTCGACCAGCTCGCTGGGCTCGAGCGGCACAAAGGCGTCCCGGGAGAACAGGCCGGTGCGTATGGCGGCCCACTCCGGCACACCGGTCGCGTCGTCGAGGTAGACCTCGTCCACCGTGCCGATCTTGGTGCCGTTCCGGTCGAACGCCTTGCGGCCGATCAGGTTGCGCGGATCGTTGTCGGTCTGCACGGTCCCTCCACTAGGTCGCAACTCATTCGTAAGCACTACAAAAGAGCACAATCGGGACGGCGGCCACTCGAGCCCGCCTCGTGAAGCCCGCTGGTACGCTGGCAAACGGCTGCTGACCCCGTGCGGGAGAGTCCTCCACCACCATCGGAGGCGCCGAAGGAGCAAATCCTCCCCGGAATCTCTCAGGCCCCTGTACCGCACGGACGAGGTCACTCTGGAAAGCAGAGCGGGTGTCGACGGCTTCCGCTCTCACCGACGGTGAAAACCGGGTGCCCTCGGGCGGTCCGGTGAAGCTCTCAGGTTGAGATGACAGAGGGGGAGGCCGTCGGGGCACCCGAGCCGTGGTGTCCCTCGAAGGTCGCGTCAGACCAGGAGGCCTCCGCAATGACCGCCCAGCGCATTCCGCTCTCCGAGCTCGAACAGGGCATTCCCTTCGAGCAGCGCCACATCGGGCCCGACCAGGAGGCGCGGGCCAAGATGCTCGCGCAGGTCGGTTACGGCTCGCTCGACGAGCTCACCGCCACCGCGGTGCCGGATGTGATCAAGAACGCCGACGCGCTCGACCTGCCGGGCGCCCGCACCGAGGCCGAGGTGCTGGCGGAGCTGCGCTCCCTCGCCGACCGCAACCAGGTCCTCGGCTCGATGATCGGTCTCGGGTACTACGGGACGTTCACGCCGCCCGTCATCCTGCGCAACGTCATGGAGAACCCGGCCTGGTACACCGCGTACACCCCGTACCAGCCGGAGATCTCCCAGGGCCGCCTCGAGGCGCTGCTGAACTTCCAGACCATGGTCGCCGACCTCACCGGCCTGCCGACCTCCGGCGCCTCCCTCCTGGACGAGGGCACCGCCGCCGCCGAGGCGATGGCGCTGTCCCGGCGCATGGGCAAGAACAAGAAGGGCCTCTTCCTCGTCGACGCGGACGCGCTGCCGCAGACCATCGCCGTCATCGAGACCCGCGCCGAGCCGACCGGTGTCGAGGTCGTCGTCGCCGACCTCAGCGACGGCATCCCCGCCGAGATCGCCGAGCGCGAGATCAACGGCGTGCTCCTGCAGTACCCGGGCGCCTCCGGTGCCGTACGCGACCTCAGGCCGGTGATCGACCAGGCGCACGAGCTCGGCGCGCTGGTCACCGTCGCCGCCGACCTGCTCGCCCTGACCCTGCTGAAGTCCCCCGGCGAGCTGGGCGCGGACATCGCCGTCGGCACCACCCAGCGCTTCGGTGTGCCGATGGGCTTCGGCGGTCCGCACGCCGGTTACATGGCGGTGCACGAGAAGTTCGCCCGCAGCCTGCCCGGCCGCCTGGTCGGCGTCTCCGTGGACGCGGACGGCAACAAGGCCTACCGCCTCGCCCTGCAGACCCGTGAGCAGCACATCCGCCGCGAGAAGGCCACCAGCAACATCTGCACCGCCCAGGTGCTGCTCGCCGTCATGGCCGGCATGTACGCCGTCTACCACGGCTCCGAGGGCCTGAAGGGCATCGCGCAGCGCACCCACCGCTACGCCACGATCCTCGCCGAGGGCCTGAAGGCGGGCGGTGCCGAGGTCGTCCACGGCGCCTACTTCGACACGATCACGGTCAAGACCGAGGGCCGGGCCGCCGAGGTCGCCGCCGCCGCCCGCGAGGCCGGCGTGAACCTGCGCCTCGTGGACGCCGACCACGTCTCGATCGCCTGCGACGAGACCACCGACCGGGCCCAGCTGCGCACCGTGTGGTCCGCCTTCGGCGTCGAGGCCCGCATCGAGGCCCTGGACGCCGCCGCCGCGGACGCCCTGCCCGAGGGCCTGCTGCGCACCGACGCCTACCTCACCCACCCCGTCTTCCACCAGCACCGCTCCGAGACGGCGATGCTGCGCTACCTGCGCAAGCTGGCCGACCGCGACTACGCGCTCGACCGCGGCATGATCCCGCTGGGCTCCTGCACCATGAAGCTCAACGCGACCACGGAGATGGAACCGGTCACCTGGCCCGAGTTCGGCGGGCTGCACCCCTTCGCGCCCGCCGAGCAGGCGCAGGGCTACCTCACCCTCATCCACGAGCTGGAGGATCGGCTCGCCGAGGTCACCGGCTACGACAAGGTCTCGCTCCAGCCCAATGCCGGCTCCCAGGGTGAGCTCGCCGGTCTGCTCGCCGTCCGCGGCTACCACCGTGCCAACGGCGACGACCAGCGCACCGTCTGCCTCATCCCGTCCTCCGCGCACGGCACGAACGCCGCCAGCGCCGTGATGGCCGGCATGAAGGTCGTCGTCGTGAAGACCGCCGAGGACGGCGAGATCGACGTCGAGGACCTGCGGGCGAAGATCGAGCAGCACCGCGACCAGCTGGCCGTGCTGATGATCACCTACCCGTCCACGCACGGCGTGTTCGAGGAGCACGTCGCCGACATCTGCGCCCAGGTGCACGACGCCGGCGGCCAGGTCTACGTCGATGGCGCCAACCTCAACGCCCTGGTCGGCCTCGCCAAGCCGGGCCACTTCGGCGGCGACGTCTCCCACCTGAACCTGCACAAGACGTTCTGCATCCCGCACGGCGGCGGCGGTCCCGGCGTCGGCCCGGTCGCCGTACGCTCCCACCTGGCGCCGTACCTGCCCAACCACCCGATGCAGCCCGAGGCCGGACCGAAGACCGGCGTCGGTCCGATCTCGGCCGCGCCCTGGGGCTCGGCGGGCATCCTGCCGATCTCCTGGGCGTACGTCCGGCTGATGGGCGGCGAGGGTCTCAAGCGCGCCACGCAGGTCGCGGTCCTCAGCGCCAACTACGTCGCCAAGCGCCTGGAGCCGCACTACCCGGTGCTCTACACCGGCCCCGGCGGGCTCGTCGCGCACGAGTGCATCGTCGACCTGCGGCCGCTGACCAAGGCGACCGGTGTGACCGTGGACGACGTGGCCAAGCGGCTGATCGACTACGGCTTCCACGCGCCGACGATGTCCTTCCCGGTGGCCGGCACGCTGATGATCGAGCCGACCGAGTCGGAGGACCTGGCCGAGCTGGACCGCTTCTGCGACGCGATGATCGCGATCCGCGCCGAGATCGAGAAGGTCGGCTCCGGCGAGTGGCCCGCGGAGGACAACCCGCTGCGCGGCGCCCCGCACACCGCGGCCGCGCTCGGCGGGGAGTGGAAGCACGCCTACAGCCGTGAGGAGGCGCTCTTCCCGGCGGGTGTCTCGGCCGCGGACAAGTACTGGCCGCCGGTGCGCCGGATCGACCAGGCCTTCGGCGACCGGAACCTGGTCTGCTCCTGCCCGCCGCTGGACGCGTACGAGGACTGAGCCGGCTCCCCGGGTGGCGTGGAGCCGCCCGGAGGTTCCTGGACCACCACCAGGAGAACCGTCCAGGGGCCCCGCTCCGGCCTTCCGTGGCCGGAGCGGGGCCCTTTGCCGTAGTCGCCGCAACCTGCCGGTATGTGCCGCCACGCGCCGCTGTCACGCCGTGGCGGGCCCGGGGTGAGGCCGTGGGCGGGCACAAAGGCCAGGGCGGGCCTGATACCCGGGAGGGCAGGGCCGAGGGCCGAGGGGCGGATCGTCAGGACAGGGCGGGTCTGAGGCCGTAGAGGGCAGGCCGGGGCCGTGAACGACAGGCCCGAGGCCACTGCGTGCCCGCCGAAGGCCAGTGGTCATGTCGCGCGCGAGCCGCGTCAGGCCGTGGCGGCCCCTTCAGGCCGGGTAGGCGTGGGTCTGGGCCGCCTTGACCGCCGCCCAGACGACCGCGCCCGGGTGCAGGTCGAGTTCCGCCGCGGCGACCGTGGTCAGGTCGGCGGCGAGAGCCAGCTCGCCGGCAAGGTCCGCGCGGATCTGGTCGCCGTGCGTCTCCAGGCCCGCGACCTCGCAGCGCCACAGGTTGCGCGCGCTGGAGCCGGAGGGGCGGTCCCGGTAGAGGGTGACGGCGCCCGGCGGGAAGGCGACGAAGGCCGGTCCGGACAGGTCCTCGGTGGTGGCGAGGACCGGGCCGCCGTCCAGCCGTACGGTGTGGCCCTCGGCCTGCCCGCGATACAGGTTCAGGCCGACCAGCTGCGCGATGTAGTCCGTGCGCGGTCGGCGGGCGATGTCGGACGGGGCACCCTCCTGCACCACGCGCCCGTGTTCGACGACGACGAGCCGGTCCGCCAGCACCATCGCGTCCAGCGGATCGTGGGTGACCAGGACGGCGACGGCCTCGAACTCGGCGAGGTGCCGGCGGAGCTGGGCCCGGACCTCCAGGCGTGTACGGGCGTCCAGTGCGGCGAGCGGCTCGTCCAGGAGCAGCAGCCGGGGGTGAGTGGCCAGGGCGCGGGCCAGGGCCACTCGCTGGGCCTGGCCACCGGAGAGCCTGCGCGGCTTGACACCGGTGTGGTCGGCCAGGCCCATGCGCGCCAGCCACCGGGAGGCCAGCGCACGGGCCTCGGCCTTGCTGGCGCCCTGGCAGCGCGGCCCGAAGGCCACGTTGTCCAGGGCGGACAGGTGCGGGAAGAGCAGGTAGTCCTGGAAGACGACCCCGACCGGACGCGCCTCCGGTGGCGTACGGTCCAGCGTGGCGCCGTCCAGGCGCAGATGGCCGCCGGTGAGGGGGACCAGGCCGGCCAGAGCGCGCAGGGCCGTGGTCTTGCCGGCGCCGTTCGGGCCGAGCAGGGCCACCACGTCGCCGGGGGCGGCGGTGAGCGTCACGTCGAGACGGAAGGCGCCGCGGTCGACGACGAGCCGGGCGTCCAGCCCGGCACTTTGCAGGTCCTCGGCGCGGACGCCGCTCGTGGTCTCGTCGATGTCGGTCATGAGGTGATCGTCCAGGATGCGGGATGGTTCGTGCCGGGGATCCGCGGCGGCCTCATGAGGATGCCGTCGTCCAGCGGTCCCGCAGACCCGCGAGCACCGCGATCGACACCGCGAGGAGCACCAGGCTCAGCGCGATCGCGGCGGCCGGGTCATTCTGCAGGGCCAGATAGACCGCCAGGGGCATGGTCTGGGTACGGCCGGGGAAGTTGCCCGCGAAGGTGATCGTCGCGCCGAACTCGCCGAGCGCCCGCGCCCAGGCCAGCACGGCACCCGCCGCGATGCCCGGCGCGATCAGAGGCAGGGTGACCCGGCGGAACGCGGTGAAACGGGACGCGCCCAGTGTGGTGGCCGCCTCCTCGTAGCGCGGGTCCGCGGCACGCAGTGTGCCCTCGACGCTGATGACGAGGAAGGGCATGGCGACGAACGCCTCCGCGACCACCACACCGGCCGTGGTGAACGGCAGCGTGATCCCGAACCAGGAGTCCAGCCACTGCCCGACGACCCCGTTGCGCCCCAGCGCCAGCAGCAGTGCCACACCGCCCACCACCGGCGGCAGGACCAGCGGCAGCGTCACCAGGGCCCGTACGAGGCCGCGTCCGGGGAAGTCGGTCCGGGCCAGCAGCCAGGCCAGCGGGACGCCGAGGACCAGGCTGACGGCGGTGGCGGCGGTGGCACTGATCAGGGACAGCTGGAGCGCCTGCCACACCTCCGGGCTGGTCAGCTGGTCGGGCAGGCTGCGCCAGGGGGCGCGGATCAGCAGGGCCAGCAGCGGCAGCAGCAGGAACGCCAGGCCCACCAGCGCCGGCACCAGCAGGGGGAGCGGGACGCCCCGGGGGACACGCCTGCGCCGTGGCCCGTTCTCCATGGTCACCGCGCCGGTGTCGTGGGTCGTGGTCACGGCTTGAGGAACCCGGCCTGTGTCAGGACCTTCTGACCTTCGGCGGAGCGCACCAGCGCGATGAAGGCCTTGGCCGCCGCGGAGTCGCGCGCGTTGTCCAGGAGGGCGATCGGGTAGTCGTTCACGGCCTTGGCCGCCTCGGGGAACTCCACGCCCTCCACCTTGCCACCGGCCGCCTTCACATCGGTCTTGTAGACCACCGCGGCGTCGGCCTCCTTCAGCACCACCTTGTTCAGGGCGGACTTGACGTCCTGCTCGTAGGAGACCGGGGTGAGCTCGAGGCCGGCGGCGCTGAGTGCCTTCTGCGCGGCGGCACCGCAGGGCACCGCTCTGTCGCACAGGACGACCTTCAGCCCGGACCTGGTCAGGTCCTTCAGAGCGGAGATCCTGTCGGGGTTGCCCGGCAGGGTCGCGATCTCCAGCTGGTTGCGGACGAAGGTGGCCGGGGCGCCGGCCGTGTCCTTCTGGTCGGTCACGATCTTCATGGTCCTGGGGCTGGCCGCGGCGAAGACATCGGCGGGGGCTCCGCCGGTGATGCTCGCGGCGAGGGTGTCGCTGCCGCCGAAGTTGAAGGTGACCTTGGTGCCCGGGTGCTGCTGCTCGAACTCCTTGCCCAGCGCCGTGAAGCTCTCCTTCAGGGAGGCGGCGGCGAAGACGGTCACCGTGCCGGTCACCTTCTGGGAGGAGGACGTCGCCGATCCGGACCCGGACGACGACGAGCCGTCGGAAGACGACGAGGAGGACGCGGAGGAGCAACCGCTGAGGGCCAGCAGAGCCGCGGCTCCCGCACCGGCCACCTGCAGTGTCCGGGTCCGGCGCACGGAACGGTTCATCACGGATCTACTCCTCTGCTGCCGCACGGAAGGTGTCGCGCCCCGCCACGGCCGAAGTGCGGCCGTGACGTGATGATAATGCCGCAAGTGCGAGCCGGAAGTCTTCTGTCACGTCGCATGAGCTGACCTTCCCACGTTTCAGGGTCGCATATGCGTTTGCATGAGGCGGTTGCTCAGGTACGGAGACGGCGGAGGTGGTGGCCGTGGTGATCGCGGGACTCGTCCTGACCGGAGATCTCGCCCGGCCGGCCCGTCTGACCGTGCCGGACCTGAAGCTGTGGGGCCGGGGGAGGGCTGCGGCGAGGTCGTAGGCGCAGCCGTGGCTGCCGGGCGCCCGGCGCGGGCATCGGGCCTGCCGGCGCTGTCAGGTCCGGTCGATATGTACGTTTGTCGACTTCACGCGAGCGGTCGCCTCCATGCCCACCTCCAGGCCCAGTTCCTCGACGGCCTCCCGGGTGAGCAGCGAGACCAGGCGGTGTGGTCCCGCCTGGATCTCCACCTGTGCCGCCACGTCGCCGAGCTTGATGGCCGTCACGATGCCGGGGAAGGCGTTGCGGGCCGAGGTGTAGGAGACCTCCTCGTCACCGCCGCCGGACCGGGCCAGTTCGACCGAGAAGGCGGCTAGGTCGCGGCCGTCGACGAGCCGCCGCCCGCTCTCGTCGCGGTGGGTGGCCACCCGGCCCGCGTCCGCCCAGCGGCGTGCGGTGTCCGGACTGACGCCGAGCAGACGGGCCGCCTGGCCGATCGTGTAGGACTGCATGCCGGTCACGATAGGGCCGTCGGCGGGCAGCCGCGGACGTCGGGTCGGTGACCGGGCGGGTCAGCCCGTGTGCACGCGGGGCCGCCTGGCCCGGTCCGGCTCCGCCTCGCGCAGCACCTCACGGGTGACCGGCGCGACCTCGCCCTGGCCGAAGAGGAAGAAGCGCAGGAAGTTGCGGAACGGGTTGCCCTCGGTCCATTCGAAGTAGATGTGCGGAGTGCAGCCCGTCGCCTCGCGGACGTGCAGGAGGAGGGCGGCCAGGGCGTTGGGGATGGAGGAGGATTCCAACGTCAGCACACGGTAGCGGTCGTGCAGGACCTCGCCGCTCACCGTGAGGCCGGCCTCGAACTCGGAGGGGTCGGTGACCGTCACCTCGACGAAGACGAAGTCCTCCGTCTCGGGGATGTCGTTGTCGCCACGGATCTGCTCGATCTTGTCGCGGTACTCGGCCTTGTCCCGGCGCCCGGGCTTGTTGGCGATGAACCGGATCTTGCGGCTGGCGATGTCCCTGACGAATCGTTCCGCCATCGGATCCAGCGTCACGCTGGTCACGCGCAGCTCGAAGGCACGGGCCAGTCGGGACAGCAGCGAGACCAGGATGATGCCGACGATGAAGCAGGCACCGATCTTCACACCGTCCGGGCGTTCGATGACGTTGACGACGGTGGTGTAGAGGAACACCGTCGAGATCACCGCGAACGCGATGGTCCAGTTGCGCTGGCCGGCCCTGTGGGCGGCGATGGTCACCGCGATCGCGGCGGAGCTGATCAGGACGAGGACGCCGGTGGCGTACGCGCTGCCCTGCTTGTCGACGTCGGCGTCGAAGATCCAGGTGACCAGGAAGCCGATCAGGGTGAAGACGATGACCATGGGCCGCACCGCACGGGCCCAGTGCGGGGCCATGCCGTAACGGGGCAGGTAGCGCGGCATCAGGTTGAGCAGTCCGGCCATCGCGGAGGCGCCCGCGAACCACAGGATCGCGATGGTCGAGACGTCGTACACCGTGCCGAAGGCGTTCCCGAGGTAGTGGTGCGCCAGGTAGGCCAGCGCGCGCCCGTTGGCCTTGCCGCCGGGCTCGAACTCCGGCGCCGGGATCAGCAGCGTGGTGATGAAGCTGGTGGCGATCAGGAAGCCGCTCATGATGAGCGCGGCCGTGGTGAGGAGTTTCTTGGTGTCCCGGATCCGGCCGGTCGGGCGCTCCTCGGTGTCCTGTGGGTCGCCCTGTACGTGCGGCATCACGGCGACGCCGGTCTCGAAGCCGGACAGGCCGAGCGCGAGCTTGGGGAAGACCAGCAGGGCCACGCCGACCATGGCGAAGACGCTGCTGTGCTGGGCGGTCAGGGCGCTGGACCAGTCGGCCACCACATGACCGGCGGTGACGACGTGCCACAGGCCGACGATCACCACGACGACGTTCAGCCCCAGGTAGATGCCCACCAGCGCGACCGCGACCCCGATCGCCTCCAGGAACCCCTTGAGGAACACCGCGCCCAGCAGCGCCACCAGGAACAGCGTGACGAGCATCTGGTGGCTGTGCAGCGCACCGGTCAGATGCGGGTTCTCCACCAGGTGCGTCGAGGCGTCGGCCGCCGACAGGGTGATGGTGATCAGGAAGTCGGTGGCGGCGAAGCCGAGCAGGGTCAGCACGAACAGCTTGCCCTGCCAGAACGACAGCAGCCGCTCCAGCATGGCGATCGAGCCCTCGCCGCGCGGGCTCTCCTCGGCGACCCTGCGGTAGACCGGGAGGGCGCCCACGAGGGTCACCAGGACCAGCACCAGCGTGGCGACCGGCGACAGCAGACCGGCGGCGAGGGCCGCGATGCCCGGCTGGTAGCCCAGCGTCGAGAAGTAGTCGACACCGGTCAGGCACATCACGCGCCACCACCGCTGCCCCTTGTGCGGGGGCTCCGGTGCGGCGTGCGGTGCCTGCTGCATGCCCTTGCCCATGTCGGACAGGCCCTCCAGCATCCAGGCACGCAGACGACTGGGAGGGTGTTCGGTGGTGGCCATGGGCCCTGCTCCTGATGTGCGGCTCAGCGTGTGGATCAGGCCATCACGCGGACAGGTCACCAGCGTATGCAGAGCGTGACGCGTGGGCCCACGCGTACCGGGGTGGGCGGCGTCAATCTTCCGTTAAGAATGGCCGCGCCGGTGGCGGGGCGGGCGTCGGGAGCAGGTGAGCCGGAGGATTCGTCGGGGTTCGCCCGGCCGGGGAAACCACGGCGCCCGGAAGCCCGGAGGCGGCTGAACCCCCGGAGGTGTCGCCGCCGCCGAGGCCCGGAGATCGTAGACGTCATGGCTGAGCCCCGGTGTCCGGAGGTATCACGCCTGAGCCGGGGCTCCGGAGGCGTCATGGCCCGAGTCCGGAGATGCGGAACACGGTCAGCGCGGTCTCGCGGTCGACCTGCTCCGCGAGGTCCCGCAGCGCGCTCGCCCCGCACCGCAGCCGGCCGCTCGCCGCCGATGTCCGCGCGTCCTCCTCGAAGCGGTGCCACAGGCCGGGGTTGTCCACCAGGACCCTTGGGTCGATCTCGACGCGGGCGCCGAAGGCGTCCCGCAGGACCAGCCGCCGGGAGACGCCGTCCGTGACGCGCACCGACACCAGCAGGTCGGTACGGACCCCGCGGCGGCGCAGCAGCGAGCGAGTGGCGAGCCAGCCCTCGCCGGCGCACACGCGGGCCGGGCAGAGCACCAGGAAGAGCAGCGCCCCGAGCGCGCACCACAGAGCGCCGCGCGCCCAGGTCAGGCTGCCCGTGCCCCGGTCGAGCAGGAGCAGCAGGCCGCACAGCGCCATCGAGGAGCAGACCGAGGTGTGCAGGTCCCGCGCCCAGTGACGGTCGTACGCCACCCGGCCGGGAGGGTGCGCGGGTGTGCCGGCACCCGGTCGTCCGTCGTTGCCGTGCTGCCTCATGACATCGACGCTAGAGCCCGCGCGCGCCGCGGCAACCGCCGTTGACGCGCCCCTGATGCGACGCCGACCGTTCTTGACGCCGTGACAGCGCGGCCGGCCGTGCCGCCCCCTTGATCGGCTCCCTTGCCCGCCCTCCGCACCACACCTACAGTGCGACTGCCGTAAACATTCGTCAACAGTTTCGAAATTTTCGAATCGGATTGCTTCGACCTCCTGGAAGGGGCTCGACTCCCATGCGGACGTACGACAACCCGGTGATCCCTGGCTTCCATCCCGACCCGAGCGTGTGCCGGGTGGGCGAGGACTACTACCTGGTGTGCTCCAGCTTCGAGTACTTCCCCGGCGTCCCGCTGTTCCACAGCCGCGACCTGGTCCACTGGCGCCTGATCGGCAACGTCCTGGACCGCCCCGGGCAGTTGCCGCTGCCGGACGACCTGCCGGCCTCGGCGGGAATCTACGCCCCGACGATCCGTCACCACGACGGCCGCTTCCACATGATCACCACCAACGTCGGCGGCGGCGGGAACTTCCTGGTCACCGCCGAACGCCCCGAGGGCCCCTGGTCGGACCCGGTCTGGATCGACCTGCCCGGCATCGACCCCGACCTCGCCTGGGACGACGACGGAACCTGCTGGTGCGCCGTGGCCGGAGTGGGGCTGGCCCGGATCGACCCGCGGACGGGAAAGGTGCTGGAGGGACCGCTGAAGGTGTGGTCGGGGACGGGGATGCAGCACCCCGAGGCGCCGCACCTGTACCGCGTCGGGGACTGGTGGTACCTCATGCTCGCCGAGGGCGGCACCGCGCACGGCCACAGCGTCTCGATCGCCCGCGCCCGCTCCCCGCGCGGCCCCTACGAACCGGCGCCGCACAACCCGATCCTGTCCCACCGAAGCACCGACCGGCCGATCCAGTGCACCGGCCACGCGGACCTCGTCCAGGCCGCGGACGGCACCTGGTGGATGCTGCTCCTGGGCACCCGGCCCCGGGGCTATTTCCCGGAGTTCCACGTGCTCGGCCGGGAGACGTTCCTGGCGCCGGTGCGGTGGGTGGACGGATGGCCGACGGCCGGCCCGGTGCTCGAGAGCCACCCCGCCCCGGCGGCCTGGCACCCGTTCCCGCCCGAGCCCGACCGGGACGACTTCGACGCGCCGGCCCTGGCGCCGTACTGGATCTCCCCGCGCGGCAGGGCGGACGGCTCCTGGTCGCTGAGCCGGCGCCCGGGGTGGCTGACGCTGACCGCGACCGGCGACAGCCTCGACCGTCCCGGACACACCCTCGTCGGGCGCAGGCAGCAGCACCCTGACTGCCGGGCGGCGGCCCGGCTGGACCCCGGTTCGGGACGGGCCGGCCTGTCCGTCCGCCTGGACGAGGCGCACCACTACGACCTGGAGATCGGCGGGGGAGTGGCGAGCGTCGTCGCCCGGATAGGGCCCGTGCGGCAGCGGATCGCCGAACACCCGGTGCCGCCGGGCCCGCTCACCCTGCACGTGGAGATCCGTACGTCCGAGGTGGCGCCGCCCACCGTCACGGCCGCCGGCGGACAGGCGCCCGGTCTCCGGTCGGGCGGCCCCGACGCGGTCGCCTTCTCGGTCGAGACCGGCGAGCGGACCGTGCCCCTGGCCGAACTCGACGGCCGCTATCTGTCCACGCAGGTCGCCACCGGTTTCACCGGGCGGGTGATCGGCATGTACGCCACCGAGGGCAGCGCGGAGTTCGACTGGTTCGACTACCGCCCGCGGCCCGCCTGATGCCCCGACGGTGGTCTCAGCCGCCCGCCGGCCGGGCGGAGTTGCCCGCGAATCCGTGCCTGACGAGGGCTTGCCGAGCGTGGGCGCGTGTCCCTAGGGTGCACCGCAGCTTTCTGGACGTGAGCCGAAAGTTTCGAAATAGGACGAGGAGCCGCACCATGTCACGGACCACCGTTCGCCTCAGATTCGCGGGGGCGCTCGCCGCAACCCTCGTGGCCGCCGGCGTCGCCACCGGCCCCGCGGCCCAGGCCCACGAGCGGACGCCCGGCCTCGCCGACCTGGCCCACCGCCACGGCCGCTACTTCGGCAGTGCCACCGACAACCCCGAGCTGACCGACAGCGCCTACACGAAGATCCTCGGCAGCGAGTTCGACATGATCACGCCGGGCAACGGCATGAAGTGGTACGCCACCGAACCGCAGCAGGGCGTCTTCGACTGGTCCAAGGGCGACGAGATCGTGAAGCTCGCCCGCGCCAACCACCAGAAGGTGCGCGCCCACACCCTGGTCTGGCACAGCCAGCTGCCCGACTGGCTCACCTCGCGCGACTGGACCCCGGACGAGCTGCGCGCCGTACTGAAGAAGCACATCACCGCTGAGGTGCGCCACTACCGGGGCAAGGTCTACTCCTGGGACGTGGTCAACGAGGCGTTCAACGAGGACGGCACCTACCGGGACACGATCTGGTACAAGACCCTCGGCCCCGGCTACATCGCCGACGCGCTGCGCTGGGCCCACGAGGCCGACCCGCACGCCAAGCTGTACCTCAACGACTACAACATCGAGGCCGTCGGCCCGAAGAGCGACGCGTACTACATCCTCGTCAAGCAGCTGAAGGCGGAGCACGTCCCGCTGGACGGTGTCGGCTTCCAGACGCACCTCGCGCTCCAGTACGGCTATCCGACCACGATCGAGGACAACCTGCGCCGCTTCTCCCGCCTCGGCCTCGACACCGCGCTGACCGAGGTCGACGTCCGGATGCAGCTGCCGGCCACGGACGACAAGCTGGCCGAACAGGCCACCTGGTACGGGGACCTGACGAGGGCGTGCCTGGCGGTGCGGCGCTGCGTCGGCGTCACCGTCTGGGACTTCACCGACAAGTACTCGTGGATCCCGGGGGTCTTCGCCGGGGAGGGCGCCGCGCTGCCGTGGGACGAGCAGCTGCGGCCCAAGCCGGCCTACCAGGCGCTGCGCGACGCGCTCGGCGGGTGACCGGGTCGCCGGGCGGCTACGGTTCGTAGTCGCCGCGGGACATGCGTCGGGGCCGGCCCTCGCACACCGTGCGAGCCGGCCCCTCGTGGTGCCGGGCGGCTCTCCGGCCCGTCTTCGGCGCACCGGGCGCGCCTGGGCCGTAGCCGCCCGTCGTGCTCAGGCGGCGGTCATCACCCGGTCGGCGCCCAGCGGGCGGTGCGGCGCGATGATCTGACCGTCCGGCAGAAGCTCACCGGTGTCCTCGAAGAGAAGAACGCCGTTGCACAGCAGGCTCCAGCCCTGCTCCGGGTGGTGCGCCACGAGGCGGGCGGATTCCCGGTCGGCGGAGTCGGCTGACGGACACGGTGGCTGGTGCTGGCACATGGGTGGGATCTTTCGCTCTGTCGTCTGGTCCGGAATGGTCGGCGTGTGCGTTTCGCGGCTGGTGGCACTCTCCATGGCCGCCCCCCGTTGGATGAGTCGGACTGAAACCAGTGTTGCCCCACGAGCGTGTTTCCGCAGGCATTTCACGGCACCGCTTCTCACAGGTTGGAGACGCCTCACCCGCCTGAGCGGTTCATCCCGTACGCACGGCCTCTTCGGATGGTTCGGCGTGGCCGGATGGGGCTAGTCCGGTCGGGCCATCGGGCCTGAACGACGGCGTACCCCGCTCCCGGGAGATCCGGCAGCGGGGTACGGCGGGGTGTCCGAGGTGGTCGGAGTCGGTGCGCGGGGCTCGGTGCTCGGGAGGTCAGGCGGGCGAGCCCATGAGCGGTACGGGAGCGGGCGTCAGCCGGTGGGTGAGGACCGGGAGCAGTTCGGCGACCCGGTGCGGCACGTGGGCCGGTATCCCGGGCGGGGCCGGCGCCAGCGGTACGAGCAGGTCGCCGGCGGCGGGGTGGCCGCCGGCCCCGTCGTCGGTGAGGTCGCCGTGCAGCCACAGGGTGAGCATGTACAGACTGGGCATGGACAGCAGGCGTGGCTGGTACGGCTGGCCGAGGGTCTCCGCCTGGCGCAGCGCGCGTTCCGTCGAGGCGATGTAGGGGCCCTCGAAGAAGTGGGAGAAGGCCCATCCGTCGGGGGTCAGCCTGGTCTCCGCGGCGGCCACCGCCTGGTCGCCGACGCGGATCAGGAAGCGCCAGCCGGCCAGCCGGGTCGCGGAGATCCCCTCGGGGGTGATCCGGTCCAGTACGTGCACGGGCAGCGGGAGTTCGGGGGTGGCCGGGCCCTGGGCGGCGCGGAGTGCGGGTGTGGGTGCTTCACGGACAGCGGTGGGGGAACCGAGTGCCGTGAGGACGGAGCGAAGTGCGGGCGCGGGAGCCGGCGGGACATGCAGCGGCATGGTGGGTCGCCTCTCATTCGACAGGCAGGGTGACGCGAGGGCGGGGCGGGCGGGGCGGACGACGCTGTCAGCTCTCGGGACAGGAGGGGGCGGGGCCGGGGCCTCGCGTACGAGGGGTGTACGAGGAGTGGCGGAGCGCGGCATGCCGGACATGACCCGGACCGCGGGTCCAGGGCCGCGGGCGCCAACCTTCTGCCGTTCAGCAGAGTTTATACGACGGATGTTCAGACGATGTTTCGTCTAGCTGTTTCCGGCGTGAACAACAAGATGCTATTCAGCCGGAGATTCGCAGGATTGATCCCGCTTCTGAACGGGCCGCACCACGGTGACCTCGGGTTCTGTCGGCGCAGCGGTCGGCTCGTTGTCGTCGGCGTTTTTCACGAGGTCCCCGGGGTACCCGTTCTTGCTCGCTGCCCCATGCCCCGTGAATGTGCCCGACGGTCATTTGTCACCAGAGTAGTCGGTGCGGGGCGGCGACGGGACGTTATCGATCGCGTTCGCGGGGCATCATCCCACCTGACCGGGACCCCGGCGGCCGGATCCTCGGTCCGCCCGAGCGAGGAGGGACGCTGCGATGGGGGAGAAGGTCGTGGCAGGAGAGTTCGACCTGTCGGATCGCAACCGCTACCGCGCCAAGCTCCGGCGGTGTCTGAAGGGGCTGGAGCGGTTGCTGGAGGAGAAGCGGTTCGACCGCCCCAAGAACCTCATGGGGCTGGAGATCGAATTGAATCTCGTCGGCTCGGACGGCATGCCGAAAATGCTGAATGCGCAAGTACTCGAGCGCATCGCCAGCCGTGACTTCCAGACGGAACTCGCGATGTTCAACCTGGAAGTGAACATCGCCCCGCACCGGTTGGGCGGCCGGGTATTCGACCGGCTGGCCGAGGAGTTGAGGACGTCACTGGCATATGCCGACCGAAAGGCCGGAGAGGTCGACGCGTCGATAGCGATGATCGGTATTCTTCCGACGCTCGACCGGGACGACCTGGTCTCCTCCAATCTCTCCGACGTCGACCGCTACACGCTGCTCAACGACCAGATCGTGGCGGCACGCGGTGAGGACTTCGCCCTGGACATCGAGGGCGTGGAGCGGCTGACCTGCACCTCGAAATCCATCGTCCCCGAGGCCGCCTGCACCTCCGTGCAGCTGCACCTCCAGGTCACCCCGGGCCGCTTCGCCGACGTGTGGAACGCGGCGCAGGCGGCGTGTGCCGCGCAGATCGCCGTGGGCGCCAACTCGCCCTTTCTCTTCGGGCGCGAACTGTGGCGGGAGTCGCGGCCCCCGCTGTTCCAGCAGTCCACCGACACCCGCCCGCCCGAGCTCCAGGCGCAGGGCGTGCGGCCGCGCACCTGGTTCGGCGAGCGGTGGATCTCCTCCGTGTACGACCTCTTCGAGGAGAACCTGCGCTACTTCCCCGCGCTGCTGCCGATCTGCGACGACGAGGACCCCCTCGAGGTGCTCGACGCCGGCGCCGTCCCCAGGCTGGCCGAACTCGTGCTGCACAACGGCACCGTCTACCGCTGGAACCGGCCGGTCTACGACATCGCCGACGGCGTGCCGCACCTGCGGGTGGAGAACCGGGTGCTGCCCGCCGGGCCCACCGTCACCGACGTGATCGCCAACGCCGTCTTCTACTACGGCCTCGTCCGGGCGCTCGCCGAGGAGTCACGGCCCGTGTGGACCCGGCTGCCCTTCGAGGCCGCGGCCGCCAACTTCGACACGGCCTGCCGGTACGGGATCGACGCCCGGTTCAGCTGGCCCCGGCGCGGCCGCTACTCCGGCACGGTCGAGGTCGACGCCGTCGCGCTGGTCCGCGACGAACTGCTGCCGCTCGCCGAGGCCGGTCTGGACGCATGGGGCGTGGAGGCCGTGGACCGGGACCGCTACCTCGGCGTGATCGAGGAGCGGTGCCGGCACCGGACCAACGGCGCCCAGTGGCAGGCCGCCACCTTCCACCGGGGTGTGGAGAGCGGTCTCACCAGGGACGAGGCCTTGGCCGCAACGACCCGGCGCTACTGCGAGCTGATGTGGCTGGGCGAGCCGGTCCACACCTGGCCGGTCGGCCTGCCGGCACCGGTCCCGCTGGGCTGAGTGAGCGGGGGCGCCCGCGCCCCGACGGGGCGGATGGGGCAAGCTGTGACCTCTCACAACGGTGTACGGGAGGCGCAGCGTGCAGGAGGAGATGGGGCCGACGGACGAGGCTGCTCCACGACAGCGGCTGTCGCGGCGGATGCTCCGTGACGAGACCCTGCTCGTCCTCGCCCTCTCCCTCGGGGCGAGCGGGATCTCCGCCCTGATCAGCTTCGTCGGATCGGTCACCAAAGCGGGCGGCCTCAAGGACCAGGCGGCCACCCTCAACGCCTCCGCCGCACCCGGCCGCCCCTGGCTCGATCTCGCCTGGCAGCTCTTCGGGATCGCCACCGCGCTCGTGCCCGTCGCCCTGGTCGCCCACCTGCTGCTCCGCGAGGGCGGGAGCCTGCGCACGCTCGGCTTCGACCGCACCCGCCCCTGGCCGGATCTCGGCCGGGGCGCCGCGATCGCCGCGGTGATCGGCAGCACCGGAATCGCGTTCTACCTGGCCGCCCGGGGCCTCGGCTTCAACCTCACGGTGGTGCCCGAGGCGCTGCCGTCGGTCTGGTGGAAGTACCCGGTGCTGGTGCTGTCCGCGGTGCAGAACGCGGTCCTGGAAGAGGTCATCGTGGTCGGCTATCTGCTGCGCCGGCTCGGCGGTCTCGGCTGGACGCCGGGGACCGCGCTGGTCGCCAGTTCCGTGCTGCGCGGCTCGTACCACCTCTACCAGGGCATCGGCGGCTTCGTCGGCAACATGGTGATGGGCGTGGTGTTCGTCTGGCTCTACCGCCGGTGGGGGCGCGTCGGCCCGCTGGTCGTGGCGCACTCCCTGCTCGACATCGGCGCCTTCGTGGGCTACGCCCTGCTGGCCGGGAAGGTGGGCTGGCTGCCGACGGCGTGAGGTGGGCGGCCGTGGCCGGTGTGAGCGGCCGACGACGCTCGTGGTTCGAGTGAGGGGCGTACGACGCTGTCGTACGCCCCTTGGTGTGAGCGCCCCGGTGTGCCGGATGCGGGCGCTCAGGCGCGCAGCTCGCCCTCGATGACCGTGACCGCGTGGCCGGTGAGCAGCGTGCGGGCGCCGCGCAGCCCCGTGCGGACCCGGCCGGAGCGCGGGGAGGCCTGGAGGCCGGTGAGGTCCGTCCGGCCGAGACGCTCCGACCAGTAGGGGGCCAGGGCGGTGTGGGCGCTGCCGGTGACCGGGTCCTCGTCGATGCCGACGTTCGGGAAGAAGCAGCGGGAGACGAAGTCGTGGCCGCGGGCGGGGTCCTCGGCGCGGGCGGTGGCGATGATGCCGCGCGACGAGTAGGCGGCCAGCGCCTTGTGGTCGGGGTCGAGGCTCCGGACGGTCTTCTCGTCGGCGAGCTCCAGCAGCAGGTCGCCGACGTTCGGGCCGGTGTCGAAGGCGGTGCGGGGCTCGGCGCCGAGGGCCTCGGCGACCCCGTCCGGCACCTCGACCGGTGTGAGCGGGGCGGTGGGGAAGTCCAGCGTGATCGCGCCGTCCTCGGCGGGCGTCGCGATGAGCACGCCGCTGCGCGTGGCGAAGCGCACCGGTCCGGTGTGCGCGCCGGTGGTCTGCAGGACGTGGGCGGTGGCGAGCGTGGCGTGCCCGCACATCGCGACCTCGGTGGCGGGGGTGAACCAGCGCAGCGCCCAGTCGGCCTCGCCGCCCTCGGGCAGCCGGTGCGCGAAGGCCGTCTCGGCGTGGTTGACCTCCAGGGCCACCTTCTGGAGCCAGTCGTCCTCGGGGAAGGCGTCGAGGAGGAGGACCCCTGCCGGGTTGCCGGAGAAGGGACGGTCGGTGAAGGCGTCGACGATTCGAATCCGCATGTCCCGACGGTAGGGCGTGCGGGACGGCGCGGGCCAAGGCCAATTCGCGGACTGCGGCCATGGAGTGGGGGGCAAGCGGCAGCTCGGAAGAGGGTTGTCGGAGGGATGTTTCCGATATATCGTTGAGGCATCGCGACAGATCGACGATGGAATGGAGTGGTTGCGATGCACACCCACGGATTCGAGCGTGGACACCGGCAGGACGGCCCGTGGCGCGGCCGGGGCGGCTTCGAGGGACGGCGTGCGGCGTTCGGGCCCTTCGGGCCGGGCGGTCCCGGTTTCGGCCACGGCGGCCCCGGCTTCGGACCGGGCTTCGGCCCGGGCCCCTGGGGCGGACGAGGACGCGGCGGACCGCGCGGGAGGGCCCGGCGCGGGGACGTACGGGCATCGATCCTGGCCCTGCTGAAGGACCGTCCGATGCACGGCTACGAGATGATCCAGGAGATCGCCGAGCGCAGCGGCGGCGCGTGGAAGCCCAGCCCCGGCTCGGTCTACCCCACCCTCCAGCTGCTGGAGGACGAGGGGCTGATCACCAGTGAGTCCGAGGGCGGCAAGAAGCTGTTCTCGCTCACCGAGCCGGGCCGCAGCGCCGCCGACGAGGGGCCGGACGCACCCTGGGAGGAGGCCTCGCGCGGCATCGACTGGGAGGCCCTCGGCGAGATCCGCCAGGCCGGTTTCGGTCTGATGGAGGCCTTCGGCCAGGTCTGGAAGACCGGCAGCAAGGAACAGCGCGAGAAGGCGCTCGCCGTCATCAACGAGGCCCGCAAGAAGCTGTATCTGATCCTGGCCGACGAGGACTGACCCTCGCACCGCACGGGCACAGGCCTGATCTCCTCCGCAAGGAGGAGATTTCGGCCACCCGGGTCCGCTTTCCGTGGGACGCGGAAATGCTTCCCGCCGGGGATGACCGCGGGGCGGGAGGCTGATGGGCTGGCAGATGTGCGACCCCGTATCCCCAGGCCGCCGGCCCACGAGCAGGGCGGCCGCCGTCCGGACGACGATGCCCGGCTCAGCGCCGAACTGGCGGCGGTGGTCGCCGCTGCCCGCAGAAGGGCCGTCCGGGACGCGGACCGGCACATCGACACCGCCCATCTGCTGCACGCGCTCCTGGAGTCCGGCCCCGAGGTGCGCGCCGTCTTCGGCGGCGGTCCGCAGATCGCCCGGCTGCTCGGCTACCTCGTGCAGCGCAGCATCGGTTACGGCCTGCGCTGGCAGAGCGGCGTCGAGGAGTCCGGCGCGCTGCCCGTGCCGACCGGGGCGACGGCGGCCGAGGCCGACGGCTGCTCGCCCCTGGCGGCGGCCGCCCTGAAGCGCGCCCGCGAGCGCGCCGCACGGCGCGGCGACGACCTGGCCCGCGGCCTCGACCTGCTCGCCGCCCTCGCGGCGGACCCCCAGACACGCGCCGTCGAGGTCCTCACCCGCGCGGGCATCGACGCCCGGGAGCTGACCGCCCGGCTGGAGGGAACCCATGGGCTGGACGAAGCGCTGGGGAGCCCTTCGGGTCCGGGCTGACACGTTCAGCCGTTGAGACAGGTGTCATTGGGGGTGACGCTCCTGTCGTTGCCTGTCATCATGTGCCGGTGGTTACGTCTGGGATCAGTAAGGGCCCGTCCGGCAAGGGTGTCGGCCTCGGCCTCGCGCTCGTGTCCGCGCTCGCGTTCGGGGGCTCCGGTGTCGCGGCCAAGCCGCTGATCGAGGCGGGTCTCTACCCGCTGCACGTGGTGTGGCTGAGGGTCACCGGCGCGGCCCTCGTCATGCTGCCGCTCGCCGTCCGCCACCGCGCCCTGCTGCGCCGGCGCCCCGCACTGCTGGCCGGCTTCGGGCTGCTCGCCGTGGCGGGCGTCCAGGCCTGCTACTTCGCCGCGCTCTCCCGCATACCCGTCGGGGTCGCCCTGCTCATCGAGTACCTGGCGCCGGCCCTCGTGCTCGGCTGGGTCCGCTTCGTGCAGCGGCGGCCGGTCACCCGGGCCGCCGCGCTCGGCGTGGTCCTCGCGGCCGGCGGGCTCGCCTGCGTCGTCGAGGTCTGGTCCGGCCTGAGCTTCGACGCCCTCGGACTGCTGCTCGCCCTCGGCGCCGCCTGCTGCCAGGTCGGCTACTTCGTCCTTGCCGACCACGGCGGCGCGGACGGCGAGGGCGACGGCACGGCTCCCGCCCCGCTCGGCGTCATCGCGTACGGACTCCTGGTCGGCGCCGCCGTGCTGACCGCCGTGGCCCGCCCCTGGAGCATGGACTGGCCGGTCCTCGCGCACACCGCGCGCATGAACGGCACACCGGTCCCGGCCGCCGCCCTGCTCGTCTGGATCGTGCTGGTCGCCACCGTCCTCGCGTACATCACGGGCGTGCTCTCGGTGCGCAGGCTCTCCCCGCAGGTGGCGGGCGTGGTGGCCTGCCTGGAGGCGGTCATCGCCACCGTGCTGGCCTGGGTGCTGCTCGGCGAGCACCTCTCCGCGCCGCAGGTCCTCGGCGGCGCCGTCGTCCTGCTGGGCGCGTTCATCGCGCAGTCCTCCACGCCGGCGAAGGCACCGGAGGAACCGGCGGAGCCCGCGCGGTCGGTGGCGGCCGGCGGGGCGGAAAGAGAGTTGTCCGCACGCGGTACGGCCGCTTAGGGTCCAGATCATGCACACGAGCGCACTCGTTCTTCCGCCCCCGGCCGCCTGAGGCGGGCCCCCCGGTGATCCGAGCCCGGTGCGCGTCGCCGGGCCGAACGGTGCTGCCCGCAGAAGAAGTCCGACGACCCCGCCGAACCGGGGTCCTCACCCGAACTTCTGCGTCTTGGCGGAGAGAAACTCGTGTCGCATGCTTCTTCAGGCCTGCCCATCGGGCGTGGCCTCCTCTGTCTGATCGTCGCCGGTGCCGCCTGGGGCACTGCGGGCGCGGCCGCCTCCCTGGTCTACCGGGCCAGTGACATGGGGCCGGCCGCCCTGTCCTTCTGGCGCTGCGTGGCCGGTGCGCTGCTGCTGTTCGCCGTGCGGCTGCTGCGCCCGCGCGTCCGGTCGGCGGTACCCGCGCCGCTCGGCCGCAGGCTGCTGCGGGCCGGTGCCACCGGTGCCGGCCTGGCCGTGTTCCAGACCGCCTACTTCGACGCCGTGGCGGCCACCGGACTCGCGGTGGCCACCGTCGTCACACTCGGCGCCGGCCCCGTGCTCATCGCCCTCGGTGCCCGCCTCACGCTGGGCGAACGGCTCGGCCGGGCCGGACTTGTCGCCGTCGCCGGGGCACTGGCCGGGCTGGGCGTGCTGGTCCTCGGCAGTGGCGGTGCCACCGTGCGCCCGTGGGGCGTGCTGCTCGCCCTCCTCTCGGCGGCCGGCTACAGCGTCATGACGCTGCTCACCCGTCGGTGGGGGCGTGCGGGCGAGGCCGACCGGTCCGCCACGACCGTGGGGGCGTTCGCGGTGGCAGGGCTGTGCCTGCTGCCGTTCGCCCTGGTGGAGGGGCTCGTCCCGCACACCGCCGAACCCCTCCGGCTGCTGTGGCTGCTGGCCTACATCGGGACCGTTCCCACGGCCCTCGCCTATGCCCTGTACTTCGCGGGCGCGGCCGTCGTCCGGTCCGCCACCGTCTCCGTGATCATGCTGCTGGAGCCGGTCGGCGCGGCGGTGCTGGCGGTGACCCTGCTCGGCGAGCGGCTGACGGCGGCCACCCTCGTCGGCACCGCGCTGATGCTCGGATCGGTCGTCGGCCTCGCCGTCGCGGAGGCACGCGGGGCACCGTCGGCGTCCGTGCGGGAGCCGGTCCTCCTATGACGAGGGGGGCCGCCGGTTCAGCGGTCCCGCCTCACAGTTCCGCGAGGTAACCCGGAAGCCCGGTGCCGGGGGCCAGGTCCGCGTCGGCGAGCGGAGCGCCGTACTCCCTGCGGACCGGGACCACACCGGCCCAGTGCGGGAGCGAGAGGTCCTCGGGCTCGTCGTTCACCCCGCCGGTGCGCAGCTTGGCGGAGACCTCCTCCAGGTCGAGACGGAGCACGGCGGTCGCGGCCAGTTCCTTGGTGTTGGCGGGGCGGGAGTCGGCCGCGCGGCCCGGGACCACGTGGTCGACCAGCGCGTCCAGCGCCGAACGCTTCTCCTCGGGGTCGGTGACCTGATGGGCGATGCCGTGCACCACGACGGAGCGGTAGTTGATCGAGTGGTGGAAGGCCGAGCGGGCCAGCACCAGGCCGTCGACGTGCGTGACCGTGAGACAGACCGGCAGCCCCCGCTCGGCCCGGCCCTCCGGGGCGGCCTGCCCGGCCATGCGCAGCGGGCGGGAGCCCGTCGAGCCGTGCACGTAGAGCCGCTCACCGACCCGGCCGTACAGCGTCGGCAGTACCACGGGTGCGCCGTCGCGGACGAAGCCGAGGTGGCAGACGTAGCCCTCGTCGAGTATCGCGTGCACCAGCTCCTTGTCGTACGACGCCCGGTCCGCCGAGCGGGTGGGGACGGTGCGCCCGGTGGGGGCGTAGGCATCGGCGGTCGGCGCGGCGGGCTGCTCGGTCCCCTGCATTGCGATCTCCATTGCACTAGTGCATAATCTTCTTTGTGCTAGGAGGATATCCGATCGAAGGGCGGCGCGCAGCGGAGATCGCGGCGAGCATCGAGCGTGCGGTGGGGTCCGGTGCCCTTGAACCCGGTCAACTCCTGCCACCCATGCGGGAGTTGGCGATCCGGCTGGGGGTCAACGCGAACACGGTGGCGGCCGCGTACCGGGTCCTGCGTGAGCGCGGGGTCATCGAGACCGCCGGGCGCCGCGGCAGCCGGGTACGGCCCGCGCCCGCCACCACCGGGCGGGAGAACATCCGCGTGGACGTGCCCGAGGGCGTACGGGACATCTCCAGCGGCAACCCGGATCCTGCGCTGCTGCCGCCGCTGGCACCGGCGCTGGCGGCGGCCGCGGCCGAGGGCGACCGCGAGCCGGTGCTGTACGGGCAGGTGGCCGTGGACCCGGAGCTGGCCCGCGACGCGCGTGCCGCGCTGGACGCCGACGGGGTGCCGGACGGGCCTGTCGCCGTCCTGTCCGGGGCGCTCGACGGCACCGAACGAGTGCTCGCCGCCCAGCTCAAGCCCGGCGACACGGTCGCCGTCGAGGACCCGGGGTGGGGCAGCGTCCTCGACCTGGTGCCCGCCCTCGGCCTGCGCACACAGCCCGTCGGAGTCGACGACGAGGGCCCCCTTGTCGACGACGTACGCCGCGCGCTCTCCGGCGGCGCCCGCGCCCTGATCGTGACGGACCGGGCGCAGAACCCGACCGGTGCGGCGGTGAGCGGCACGCGCGCGCGTGCCCTGCGGGCCGTGCTGAGCGAGCACCCGGACACCCTGCTGATCGAGGACGACCACGGCCACGGCATCGTGGACCTGCCCCTGCATCCCCTGGCCGGCACGACCCGGCACTGGGCCTTCGTGCGGTCGGTCGCCAAGGCGTACGGCCCCGATCTGCGGCTGGCCGTGCTCACCGGGGACGAGATCACCGTCGACCGGGTCCGCGGGCGGCAGCGGCTCGGGCCCGGCTGGGTGAGCCTGCTGCTGCAACGCGCCGTCGTACGGCTGTGGCGGGACGGGGTGCCGGACACGCGCGCGGTGGCGGCGGAGTACGGAAGGCGGCGCGAGGCGCTGATCGGCGCGCTGGCCCAGCGAGGGATCGGCGCGCACGGGCGCAGCGGGATGAACGTGTGGGTGCCCGTGCCGGACGAGACCGGCGCCGTCGCCCGGCTGCTCCACGCCGGCTGGGCGGTCGCCCCGGGCGCCCGCTTCCGGAGGGGCGCGCCGCCGGGCATCCGGATCACCGTCTCGACGTTGCGGGACGACGAGGTGGCGCCCCTGGCGGACGCCGTGGCGGCGGCCCTCGGACCGGTGCCCGCGCGGAGCTACGTCTGACGGGGCGGCGCCCCGCTGGTGGTCATGCCTTCCCCGCGGGCTCGGGCCGGGAGGACTTCGCTTCCGGCTGCTCGAGCCGTGCCGCGGGGGTCCCGGCGGGCCGGTCGCCGCTCCGGGGCCGGGCCTGGGTCAGGGCCGCGCCCGCGAGGACGATCACCGCGCCGACCGGGGTCGACCATGCCAGGTGCTCGCCGAGGACCGCGACGCCCGCGGCGGTGGCGATGATCGGAACGAAGTAGGTGACCATCTGCGCGGTCGTCGGGCCGACCTCGGCGACCAGGCCGTACTGGACGAGCATCGCCACGCCCGTGCCCAGCGCGCCCAGCGCGGCGATCGCGAGCAGCGGCACCACGGGCAGATGGCTCGGCAGGTCGGTGAACAGCGGGGTGACCACGGCCAGCTGCACCGTCGCGAGGAGCAGCTGGCCCCCCGTCAGCGACAGATGCGACTCACTGGAACCGGCCAGCGTGCGCCTCACGTAGATCCAGCCGACCGGGTAGCTCAGCGAGGCCAGCAGCGCCATCGCCGTGCCGCGCGCGTCCAGGCCGTGGAAACCCTGCCAGGCGCCCAGCACCGTGAGCACCCCGAGGAAGCCCAGGCCGAGACCCGCCACCCGCACCCGGGTCGGCCGGTCCTCCGAGAGGGCGACGAGGGACAGGGCCATGCCCCACAGCGGTGAGGTCGCGTTGCAGATGCCCGCGAGCGTGGAGGGGATCGTCAGCTCCGAGTACGCGAACAGCGAGAACGGCAGGGCGTTGAGGAAGAACGCGGCGACCGCCAGGTGTGCCCAGGTGCGGGCGCCGCGCGGCAGCCGCTCCCGCTTCACCGCCATCGCCACCACGAGCACCGCCGTGCCGAACACCAGGCGTCCCAGGGTCACCTGGAAGGGCGCGAAGCCCTCCGTGCCCACCTTCATGAACAGGAAGCTGAACCCCCAGATCAGCGAAAGGAAGGCGAAGCGGACCCGCCAGTGCAGGGGCCGGCGCTCCCGTGCGGCCGGGACGGAAGGGTGCGGTGACGAGACGGTCGCGGTGCTCATGGTCGTACGATGCCCGCTCCCGACCTCGTAGCACAATCGAGAATTTTCGCGCGGTACCTCGTAGCATCGCTTACATGTTGAATCTGGAGCGCCTGCGCACCCTCGACGCCCTGGCCCGGCACGGCTCGGTCAGCGGCGCGGCGGACGGACTGCACGTGACGACCTCGGCCGTCTCGCAGCAGATGGCCAAGCTGGAGCGGGAGGTCGGCCAGCAGCTCCTGGCCAGGAACGGCCGGGGGGTGCGGCTCACCGACGCCGGCCGGCTGCTCGCCGAGCACGCGGCGCGCATCCTGTCACAGGTCGCGGTGGCCCAGTCCGACCTGGAGGCGCAGCGCGGGCAGGTGGTCGGCGAGCTGCGGCTGGGCGCGTTCCCCACGGCCGCGCGCGGACTCTTCCCCACGGCACTGTGCCATCTGCGCGCACGGCACCCGGGCCTCAGCGTCACCACCGACGAGGTCGAACCGGCGCTCGCCGTGCGCGCCGTGCTCCGCGGTGACGTGGACCTGGCGGTCGTCCTCGACTGGTACAACAAGCCGCTGCCCGTGCCCGACGGTCTCACCCGGGCACCGATCCTCGACGACGCCGCCGACGTGGCCCTGCCCGCCGCGCACCCGTACGCGGATCGTGCCGAGGTCGACCTGGAGGACTTCGCCGACGACGACTGGATCACCTGGCGGGACGCGGAGTTCTGCCACGAGTGGCTGCTGGACACCCTGCGCTCCAAGGGGGTCGAACCGCGCATCGCGCACCGCGCCGAGGAGCACGCCACCCAGCTCGCCCTGGTCGGCGCCGGACTCGGCGTGTGCGTCGCACCGCGGCTCGGGCGCGGGCCGCTGCCCGCCGGGGTGCGGACCGTTCCCGTGCGGCAGGCGGTGCGGCGGCACGTCTACGCCGTCTGGCGCGCCGACGCCGACCGCCGCCCCTCGATCCGCGCGGCGCTGGACGCCCTGCGGGCGGCGGGGGAGCAGGTCGACTGAGGTCCCGGTCACCCGGCCGGTTCAGCCCGGGCCCAGTTTGCGGAAGTCCCAGGAGACGGTCTTCTCCGGGGTCAGCCGGACCCACGCGTGCCGCCCGTCGTGCGGCATCTCGTCCAGCCCGAAGTACTTGCGGGCGAACAGCGTCTCGGGGACGTCGAGTTCCGCGCGCAGCTCTCCGATGCGCGGCGCCTCCCCGACGAACTCGGCGGTGCCGGACAGTTCGACGCCGCGCAGCTGGTCGTACTCCTCGCCCGTGTCGACCACGACCGCCACCCGGGGATCGCGGCGCAGATCCGCCCAGCGTCTGCTGCGGACCACCGAGTACAGCCACAGCGAGGTGCCGTCCCAGGCGAACCACAGGGCGCTCACGTGCGGCGCGCCGCCGGGCGACACGGTGGCCACCCGGCAGGTGCGCTGGGCGGTCAGGAACGCGTCCAGCTCGCCCGGAGTCATCATGATCTTCCGGCCCCGGCGCTGTGTGACGGTCATGCGGCCGTTGCTTCTCCTCTTCGGCGTGAGCAGGCGTTCCTCCGACGTGAGCAGCTGTTGCCTCGGCGTGAGCAACTGTTGCCTCGGCGTGAGCTGGCGCTGCGGACGCGTCAGGCCAGCTTGATCTCGTCCCCCGAGACCGTGATGTTCTTGGCGGGCAGCGGCTGCGTCGCGGGGCCCTTCTTCACGCTGCCGTCGGCCGCGGAGAACTGGCTGCCGTGGCAGGGGCAGCTGATCACGCCGCCGGCGATCCCGGTCACCGCGCACCCCTGGTGGGTGCACTTCGACGAGAACGCCTTGAACTGCCCCTTCACCGGCTGCGTGACCACCACTCCCTCCTTGGCCAGGATCTTGCCGCCGCCCTCGGGGATGTCGCCGGTCTTCGCGAGCACGGCACCGGAGGAGCCGGCCTCGGCCCCGCCGCCCGCGCCACTACCGTTCTGGGTGGTGGCCGAACCCGACGAGGACGAGTCGTCCGATCCGCACGCGCTCAGCGCCGCGGCGAGTCCCGCCGCGCCCACCGCCGCAACGACGGTACGGCGGGCCGGTGCCCCCTGGGCCTGAAGCGATTCGCTGGTCATGCCGACGTCTTCCCTTCGCACGGACTTCATGGGCGGACCTCGTGATCCGCCCGGACTTCCTGATCCGATGTGTGATCCGTACAGGGGTACGGCCGCCGGGCGCCGGGTGTTCAGACGACGGCGAGACTTGTGCGAAGACCCCAGTAGCCTGGGGCGATGCTCAAGGAAGTCAACGCGACCCGGTTCATCACTCCGCTGCGCGAGGGCGGCTCGCTGCCGGGACTCGTCGAGGCCGACGACTCCGGGACGTACGTCCTGAAGTTCACCGGCGCCGGGCAGGGGCGCAAGACGCTCGTCGCCGAGGTGGTCTGCGGCGAACTCGCCCGCCGGCTGGGGCTGAGGGTGCCCCGCCTGGTGACGATCGGCCTGGATCCCGTGCTCGGCCTCGGCGAACCAGACGAGCAGGTGCAGGAGTTGCTCAGGTCCAGCGGCGGCACCAACCTCGGGATGGACTTCCTCTCCGGTGCGCTCGGCTTCGACCCGCTCGCCTTCCCGGTGGACTCCGAGGAGGCCGGACGGATCGTCTGGTTCGACGCGCTGGTGGGCAACGTGGACCGCTCCTGGCGCAACCCCAACCTGCTCAGATGGCGCGGCGGGCTGTGGCTCATCGACCACGGCGCGACCATGATCTGGCACCACAACTGGCCCGGCGCCGAGGCCTCCGCGGCCCGCCCGTACGACGCCTCCGACCACGCCCTCGCGCCCTTCGCCCCGGACCTCGCCGCCGCCGCGGCCCGGCTCGCGCCCCTGGTCACCGAGGACCTGCTCGCCGAGGTCACCGCCGAGATCCCCGACGTCTGGCTGGCCGGCGAACCCGGCTTCGACACCCCGGACGAGCTCCGCCGGGCCTACGCCCGCCCGCTGCTCGCCAGGGCCGCCGTCATCCACGAGCGCATCACCGGCACCGAGGGGGCCAAGTGAGCGACCACCACATCCTCGGCGGCCGCCAGGCGGGCGAGCGCCACATCACCCGGGCCGGCCAGGGCGGCGACCGGGACGTCTTCGAGTACGCCCTGCTGCGCGTCGTACCGCGCGTCGAACGCGGCGAGTGCATCAACGCGGGCGTGATCGTCTACTGCCGCGCCCGGTCCTACGTCGGTGCCCGCACCCACCTCGACGAGGCCCGCCTGCTCGCCCTCGACCCGGACGCGGACGTGGCCGGGGTACGGGCCCTGCTGCGCGCCGTGGAGGGCGTGTGCGCCGGCGGGGACGCGGCCGGGCAGGCCGCCCGCGACGACGCAGGACGGCGGTTCCGCTGGCTGATCGCACCCCGCTCGACGGTCGTGCAGCCCGGCCCCGTGCACACCGGGCTGACCAATGACGCGGCCGCCGAGGCGGAGCGGTTGCTGGACCTTCTGGTGAGGTAATGGATCACACCGGCACCCTGTGTCGTTGACACCGCGTGCCAGGGCTTCTAGCGTCACGTTCCACCGAAGGTACTAAGCGGTCGCTCACCGCACACCAGGTTCTCTCAAGGGCGAGGAGAAGCAACAATGTCCAGCACTGAGCAGCGGGTAGCCGTCGTCACCGGTGCCGCGCGCGGTATCGGCGCCGCCACCGCCGTACGACTGGCCGCCGAAGGCCGCGCGGTCGCCGTGATCGACCTCGACGAGGCCGCCTGCAAGGACACCGTGGAGAAGATCACCGCGGCGGGCGGCAGGGCCATCGCGGTCGGCGCCGACGTCTCGGACGAGGCGCAGGTCGAGGCGGCGATCGCCCGTGTCGCCGAGGAGCTCGGCGCGCCGACGATCCTCGTCAACAACGCGGGTGTGCTCCGCGACAACCTGCTGTTCAAGATGAGTGCCTTGGACTGGGACACCGTCATGAACGTGCACCTGCGCGGCTCGTTCCTGATGACCCGGGCCGTGCAGAAGCACATGGTGGACGCGGGCTTCGGCCGCATCGTCAACCTCTCCTCGTCCTCCGCGCTCGGCAACCGCGGCCAGGCCAACTACTCGGCCGCCAAGGCCGGTCTGCAGGGCTTCACCAAGACTCTCGCCAAGGAGCTCGGCAAGTTCGGCATCACCGCCAACTCCGTCGCCCCCGGCTTCATCGCCACCGAGATGACCAAGGCCACCGCCGAGCGCGTCGGCATGGGCTTCGAGGACTTCAAGGCCGCCGCCGCCACCCAGATCCCGGTGCAGCGCGTCGGCGAGCCCGAGGACATCGCCAACGCGATCGCCTTCTTCACGGGAGACGCGGCCGGCTTCGTCTCCGGCCAGGTGCTCTACGTCGCCGGCGGACCGCTCAACTAAGGGAATCGACACATGACTTCCGTGGAACCGACCGGCAAGGTCGCCCTCGTCACCGGCGCCAGCCGCGGCATCGGCTACGGCATCGCCGAGGCGCTCGTGGCCCGGGGCGACCGGGTGTGCATCACCGGCCGCAACGAGGACGCCCTGAAGGATGCCGTCGAGAGGCTCGGTGCCGACCGGGCCATCGGCGTCGCGGGCAAGGCCCACGACGAGGCCCACCAGGCCGAGGCCGTCGAACGCGTCATGGAGGCGTTCGGCCGCGTGGACTTCCTGGTCAACAACGCCGGGACCAACCCGGTGTTCGGCCCGATCGCCGACCTCGACCTGAACGTGGCCCGCAAGGTCTTCGAGACCAACGTCGTCTCCGCGCTCGGCTTCGCCCAGCGCACCTGGCACGCCTGGCAGAAGGACAACGGCGGCGCGATCGTCAACATCGCCTCGATCGCCGGCCTCGCGCCCTCGCCGTTCATCGGCGCCTACGGCATCAGCAAGGCGGCGATGATCAACCTGACGCAGCAGCTGGCGCACGAGTTCGCGCCCGGGGTGCGGGTCAACGCCATCGCCCCGGCGGTGGTGAAGACCAAGTTCGCGCAGGCGCTGTACGAGGGACGCGAGGAGGAGGCGGCCTCGTCCTACCCGCTCGGGCGGCTCGGCGTGCCCTCCGACATCGGAGGGGCGGCCGCGTTCCTCACCTCCGAGCAGTCCGACTGGATCACCGGCCAGACCCTCGTCGTCGACGGCGGCATGTTCCTCAACGCCGGGGTGGGCTGACCGGCCCGAAGATCTGGCCCGGGGCCGTTTCCGTTTCGGCCGGGGAATTCCTTGCCTGGGTTCGTTCCTCTTCGTTCCTCTTCGGCAAGGAATTCCTTGTTCCTCTTGACGGAAACGGCCCCGCTGTCATGCCAGGACCGCTGGCAGCGCCGCATGACAACGTAGTCAGTCACGCACTGATCAAGACCATGTTCATTGCGGGTTCAAGGAGGGGAGAGCCGCGGTATGGTCTGCCGACCCTTGGTACGGCGGATCGAGGAGCGTGCGCGTGTTCAATCGGAAGCGATGTCTGCGGCCCGCGGTGGTGATCGCGTCCATAACTCTCGTGGCCGGGTGCAGCGTCTTTTCCGACGGCGACCCCGACAGTGCGGGACCCATCGTCGTAGGGACGACCAGTGCGCCCAGCACGCTGGACCCGGCGGCGTCGTGGGACGGTTCCTGGGAGCTGTTCCGGAACATCTACCAGACGCTGCTGGCCTACCCCAACGGTGCGACCACACCCCAGCCCGACGCCGCGCGCAGCTGCCGGTTCACCGACGCCTCCAACCGCGTCTACCGCTGCGAACTGCGCCCCGGCATGAAGTTCGCCGACGGGCACCCCCTGGACGCCGAGGCGGTCAAGTACTCCATCGACCGCATCCGGAACATCAACGCGCCCGGCGGCCCGGCCGGGCTGCTCGGCAGTCTGGACCGGGTGCAGGTGGCCGGCGACCGCGACGTCGTCTTCCAGCTCAACAAGTCCGACGCCACCTTCCCGTTCGTGCTTGCCGCCCCCGCCATGTCGATCGTCGACCCCGACGACTACTCCGCGCATGCCCTGCGCAACGACGGCAAGGTCTTCGGCTCCGGGCCGTACACGCTGAAGTCGTACCAGGAGGGCAAGCAGGCGGAACTGGTCAAGAACGGCAACTACCAGGGGTACGCCGACCGCAGAAACGATGCGGTGACCATCCGCTACTTCCAGGACTCCGCCACGATGGTCAAGGCGCTGCGGGACAAGAGCATCGACGTGACCTACCGCGGTCTGGCCGCCGGCGACATCGTCGCCCTCCAGGGCAGGGGCTCGGAGGATCTGCAACTCGTCGAGGGCGCCGGCGCGGACATCAACTATCTGGTCTTCAACCCGAAGGACCCCTGGGCGGCCAAGCGGGCCGTGCGCAAGGCCGTCGCCCAGGTCGTCGACCGGCCGGCGATCGCCCACAACGTCTACAAGGACACCGTCGACCCGCTGTACTCCATGGTCCCCAAGGGCCTGACCGGCCACACCACGGGCTTCTTCGACGACTTCGGCGACCCGAGCGTGCCCAAGGCCCGCAAGATCCTCTCCGAGGCGGGCATCACCCAGAAGGTCCCGCTCACCCTCTGGTACACCACCGACCGCTACGGCTCCGAGACCGCCGAGGAGTTCCAGGAGCTCAAGCGGCAGCTGGACGACTCCGGCCTGTTCACGATCACCCTGAAGAGCCGGCCCTGGAAGACGTACGTCGCCGGCTACCAGAAGGGCGAGTACCCGGTGTTCGGGCGCGGCTGGTCCCCGGACTTCCCCGACCCCGACAACTTCATCGCCCCGTTCGTGGGGCAGCAGAACGCGCTCGGCACCCCGTACCCGACGCCCGAGATCACCAAGGTGCTGCTGCCCGAGTCGCGGCGGGAGAGCGACCGAGGGAACGTGGTGAAGGAGTTCGAGCAGGCCCAGCGGATACTGGTGCGCGACGCACGGCTGCTGCCGCTGTGGCAGGGCAAGCAGTACGTGGCCGCGAGCGACGACATCTCGGGCGGCGAGCGGGCGCTCGACCCGTCGTCGATCATGATGATGTGGGAGCTGTCCCGCAAGACGAGCTGGTAGCGGGCAGGACTCCGAGGGCGCGGCGCCGTTGTCAGTGGTCGCCTGTAGGTTCAGTGGCCTGGAAGTGACCGCACATCGTGAGGACGTTGACGTGACCGACATCGCCATGCTGCCCGAGTCCTGGCGCGGGGTTCTGGCCGACGAGCTGCAGCAGCCGTACTTCAAGGAGCTGACCGAGTTCGTCGAGGAAGAGCGGGCGAAGGGTCCCGTGTATCCGCCGCGCGAGGAGGTCTTCGCCGCGCTGGACGCCACGCCGTACGACAAGGTCAAGGTGCTGATCCTCGGGCAGGACCCGTACCACGGCGAGGGACAGGGGCACGGCCTGTGCTTCTCGGTGCGTCCCGGGGTGCGGATCCCGCCCTCGCTGCGCAACATCTACAAGGAGATGCACGAGGAGCTGGGCACGCCCGTCCCGGACAACGGCTATCTCATGCCGTGGGCCGAGCAGGGCGTACTCCTGCTGAACGCGGTGCTGACGGTCCGCGGCGGCGAGGCCAACTCCCACAAGGGGCGCGGCTGGGAGAAGTTCACCGACGCCGTGATCCGCGCGGTGGCCGGCCGGCCCGACCCGGCGGTGTTCGTCCTGTGGGGCAACTACGCCCAGAAGAAGCTCCCGCTGATCGACGAGACCCGGCACGTGGTCGTCAAGGGCGCGCACCCGTCGCCGCTCTCGGCGAAGAAGTTCTTCGGCTCCCGCCCCTTCACCCAGATCAACGAGGCGGTGGCCCACCAGGGCCACGCCCCGATCGACTGGCGCATTCCGAACCTGGGCTGAGAGCTGGGCGAGGGCCGGGTCCGGGGTGGGGCCGGGGCGGGGTTGGTTCGCGGGAAGGGGCCGGGGGCCGGCGGCGGCTCCGGCGGGGTCAAGGCGGGGCCGGGGCGGGGGAGAGCCGGCTGGGCGTGGGGTGCGGCGGCGGGAGCGCCGGGATGCGGGATCGGGCGAAGGAGGGCGGCCGGGCGCGGGCCGGGGCCCGGGAGCCCCGGGATGCGGGAACGGGCGCGGGCCCGGGAGGCCTGGCCGGGCGTGGCGGACGGGACGTGGAAAGGTCGGGCGCGGGAGAACCCGGGGCGCCGGAGCGCTGGGATGCGGGACCGGGACCGGGGCCGGCGCCGGAGAGCCGGGGCGCGCCAGGTCCGCTCGGGCGCTCGGCTTGATGCGGGGCGGTGGGCTGTACCGGAACCGGAACCGGACGCGGACGCAGAACCGGCCCCGGTTCCGGTCCCGCTCCCGGACGCGGACCCCAGCCTCCGGGCCCTGGCGCCGACGCCCCGGACGGGCCCTCACCTCTGCGCCCGCCCTTCCTCCGGGCCCTGACCAGTCCCGTCGCGTCCCCACTCGCTCCCCAGCCCAGCCCCGATCGTGCCCGCCCGGCGCAGGCTCCGTAACCGCCCCGGGGCGACCGGGCCGGACGGCACTCCCGCCTCGCCGGCCGCCCCACCCACAGCAACCACCCACCATCCGCCTCCCCCCACCGACTCCCTCCCGCCCGCCGCCCACGCCGGTGCGGGTGGGGACGGTTGGAGGGTTTGTGCCAGGAGTTGCCGCGTCGAACTGCGGATGTGGCTGGGGTGGTGGCACGAATCCTGCAGACGTCCTCCGCAGAACGGCGTCTTCGGCGGGCCCGCGAGGCCTGCCCGGATCTCCGGATGTGGGGAGCCGGGCCCGCGTCTTCGGTGGGTTTCGGCCGGTTGGGCCCTAACGTCGGGGGAGTCGGGTCGGGGACAGTGCTGGAGGCCGTGGTGACGGAACGACAGGAGCAGGCGGCGTCGGACGCCGTGCTGACGCGGATCGGGCAGTGCATCATGCTGCACCACGCCGGGGACCGTGAGGAGGCACGGGTGCGGTTCCTCGATCTGTGGCGCGAGATCGGCGAGGACGGCGATCCGCTGCACCGCTGCACGCTGGCCCACTACATGGCGGACACCCAGGACGACCCCTCCGACGAACTGGCCTGGGACCTCAGGGCGCTGTCGGCGGCGGAGGAGCTCACGGACGACCGGCTCGCCGAGCATGAGGGCGCGCCGGCGGCCCGCGCCCTCTACCCGTCCCTCCATCTGAACCTCGCCGCCGACTATGTGAAGCTGGGCCGCTGCGAGGCGGCCCGCAGCCATCTCCTCCGCGCCCGTGGTGCGGCCGACGCCCTCGCCGACGACAGTTACGGTGACGGAGTCCGTGCGGCGATCCACCGGATGGAACTGCGGCTGGGCGAGGGCGATCCCTCCGGCCCCGGAGAAGAACCCGAGGGGCCGCCTCGCCGGCGGTTCTAGCACGCTGTCCGGCATCCGGCTGTCCGGCGTACCAGGGGTCTCAACGGCCGTACGTTTGGCCGCAGATGCGTGCCTCGGGACTGTCCGGGCGCCAGCCGCCGTACTGCTTGCCGAGGGCGCAGATGCCGGGGTCTCTCGGGGCCGCGTGGGTGCCGGAGGAGGCTTCGGCGTGTGGTGTCCGTGGCGGACGCTGGTGCCGGGGGCCCGGGTGCCGCTCGTGGAGGTGATGGTGGGCGGGGGAGCGCGGTGTGCGGGGTTGCGGCTGTTGACCGGGCGGCTCGGGGGTCTCGGGGCCGTGCGGGGGCGCCGGGGGCCGGCGGTCTGCTGGGGTGTCCGGGTGCGTGGACGCGGGCGTTCCGACGCGTTGCAGGGCCTCCCGGGCCGGTGCCTGGACGGGCCGTGGTGCGGCGCTGCCGTCCGGGCGCGGGGCCAGGGGCGGGGAGGGAGCCGCCGCCGGGCCGGAGACGGGCGGCCGCTGGACCGTGACACAGCCGGTGAGGGCCGCGACGGCCATGGTGACCAGGAGCGTTGCGGTGGTCGTCGTTCGATGCACCCGTGCAACTCTGCTGGGTCCGGGCCCTCGCCGGCCGGGGGACGGTTCCAGGATGCCCCGCACGGGTGATCTCCGGCCCCGTAGGGGGTGCGGGCACCACGCGCGGGTGACGCCCTTGGCCGGCGCCGCCCGGCGCACCCGTCGGATGCCGTTCGCTCAGTCCCCGGTCGCCCCGTCCAGGCGCTCGCGGAGCAGGTCGGCGTGGCCGTTGTGGCGGGCGTATTCCTCGATCATGTGGGTGTAGATCCACCGCAGGCTGAACGGCTTGTCGGTGCGCCTGTCGTGGCGCTGGGACATCTCGTCCAGGCCGATGCCGGCGGCGCTGCGTCGGGCAGCCTCGATCTCGGCCTGCCAGGTGGCGTACGCCTCGGCCCAGGTGTCCTTCTCGGTGACGTGGAAGTCGCCGTCGGGATCCTGCTCGCTGTAGTAGATCGGCGCCGGTTCCTCTCCTGCCAGCACGGCGCGGAACCAGTGCCGTTCCACCTCGGCCATGTGCCGTACCAGTCCCATCAGGGACAGGTCGGACGGCTCGGCGGACGCGGTCCGCAGCTGTTCGTCGGTCAGGCCCTCGCACTTCCAGGCCAGCGTCTGCCGGTGGTAGTCCAACCAGCCTTCCAGCATGGTGCGTTCGTCGGCGTCCAGGGCGGGCTCTCGGCGTTCCTCCGTCGTCATGCCCCGATCCTGGCGGAGCCCGGCACCGTCACACCACGCCTTTTCCGGCGCCGAGCCGTCCGGCTCCGAATCACCCGGCGCCGAACATCCCCTCCAGCAGCTCCCGCAGGCTCGCCCGCACCTCGTCGAACTCCGGCACGCGGGCGTGGAAGGTGCCGGCCACGCAGGAGAACATCAGCCCGTCCGCCCAGGCGATCAGGGACAGCACATGCCGGTCCGGTTCGGCTGAACCCATGGCCGTGACCAGTGCGCCGAGCTGCTCGCGGAAGTAGGCGCCCGCCGCGTCGAAGTGGGAGCGCAGCTCGGGACGGCGGGTCGCCTCCAGGGCCAGCTCGTAGCGGGCGAGGGTCAGTTCGCGGTTCCGGGTCAGCGCGCGGTGCGTGGCCAGCGCCAGCCCGTCCACCAGCGAGTCGAGGCCGCCGGTCCGCGGGTCCGGCAGCTCGTGCGGCGCCAGCACCCGCGCCTCCCGCTCGGCCAGCCGTCGCACCGCCAGGTCGAGCAGGGCCTGGCGGGTGCGCGCGAGGTTCGACGTCGAGCCCTGCGGCAGGCCGGCCGCCTCGTCGACCGCCCGGTGTGTCAGGCCGCGCATCCCGCGCTCGGCGAGCAGGGCGAGAGCGGCGTCGGCCACGCGATCCGCGCGCGAGACGTTCGCTGGGGCTGGTGCTGCGGACATGAGGGTCAACCTACCCGGCGACTACGCCCGTAGTGCACGTCACCGTGCGCTTCACTACGCCCGTAGTGCGCTCGTCACTACATCCGTAGTATCTTCGAGCCGTTGCCGCACTACAGGTGTAGTCTCGTTGTGCTGGAGGAGCCATGTCCCCGTCCCGTCCCTCACGCGTCGTCGTCATCGGCGGCGGCATCGGAGGCCTCGCCGCCGCGGCGGCCCTGCACCGGACCGGCCGGCAGGTCACCGTGCTGGAGCGCGCCCGCTCGCTGGAACCCGTCGGCGCGGCCATCTCGCTCTCGCCGAACGCCCTGCGCGCCCTGGACGTCCTCGGCATCGGCGACCGCATCCGCGACCTGGCCGCCTGGCAGGGCGACGGGGGGCTGCGCACGCCGGACGGCCGCTGGCTCACCCGGACCGACGCCGCCGCGGCGGCCCGGCGGTTCGGCGGCCCCCTCGTCCTGCTGCACCGCGCCACGCTGATCGACAGCCTGGCCGAACTCCTGCCGCCCGAGGCCGTCCGCACGACCGCCGCCGCGAGCCTCACCGATCCCGGCGACGACCACCGCCCCGCCCGCGTGCGCACCCCCGACGGCGAGCTGGAGGCCGACCTGGTCGTGGCCGCCGACGGCATCAACTCCGCGGCCCGCCGGACGCTGTTCCCCGCCCATCCCGGGACCGTTTACTCCGGATTCACCACCTGGCGCGTCGTGATCCCCGTCCCCGGCGTCGAGTTCGCCTCCCACGAGACCTGGGGCAGGGGCTGCCTGTGGGGCACGCACCCGCTCAAGGACGGCCGGGTGTACGCGTACGCCGCCGCCATGACGCCCGCCGGGCAGCGTGCGGCCGACGACGAGCGGGCGGAACTCCTGCGCCGCTTCGGCCACTGGCACGAGCCGATCCCCGCCGTGCTCGCCGCCGCCCGCCCCGAGGACGTGCTCCGCCACGACGTCCACCACATCGCCGAGCCGCTGCCCGCCTACCACCGCGGCCGGGTCGCCCTCCTCGGCGACGCCGCGCACGCCATGCCGCCGACCCTCGGCCAGGGCGGCAACCAGGCCGTCGAGGACGCCATCGTCCTCGCTCTCCCCCACTCTCGCCTTCGCTCCAGCGGGGGGACCCCCATCGCCGACGACCTCGCCGCCTACACCGCCGCCCGGCTGCCCCGCACCACCGCCATCACCCGCCAGGCGGTGCGCGTGGCCCGCGCGAACATGATGAGCAACCGCGCCGGGACGGCCGTACGGAACACACTGATCGCCGCGCTGTCCAAGGTCCGGCCGGAGCTGCTGCTGCGCGGTTTCGACGGCATCGCCGACTGGCGGCCTCCGCAGCCGCCGTATGCTGCCGTGCACACGGGAACCGTGGGAACAGGCGAGCGATGAGGGAGAGCACGTGAAGGTCGGCTGCATCGGACTGGGCGACATCGCGCAGAAGGCGTACCTGCCGGTGCTCGGCACCCAGCCCGGGATCGACCTGCATCTGCAGACCCGGACGCCCGCGACGCTCCAGCGGGTCGCCGACTCCCTGCACCTGCCCGCCGACCGCCGGCACCCGACCCTGGACGACATCCTGGCCCAGGGCCTGGACGCCGCCTTCGTGCACGCCCCCACCGCCGTCCACCCCGAGATCGTCACCCGGCTGCTGGAGGCGGGCGTGCCGACCTACGTCGACAAGCCGCTCGCCTACGACCTGAACGACTCCGCACGCCTGGTCGCACTCGCCGAGGAGCGGAACGTCTCCCTCATGGTCGGCTTCAACCGGCGCCACGCCCCCGCGTACGCGCAGTGCGCCGACCATCCGCGCGAGCTGATCCTGATGCAGAAGAACCGCGTCGGGCTGCCCGAGGAACCCCGCACGATGATCCTCGACGACTTCGTCCACGTCGTGGACACGCTGAGGTTCCTGGTTCCGGGCCCGGTCGACGACATCACCGTGCGCGGCCGGATGCGCGACGGACTGCTGCACCACGTCGTGCTGCAGCTCGCCGGCGACGGGTTCACCGCGCTCGGCGTGATGAACCGGCTCAGCGGCTCGACCGAGGAGATCCTGGAGGTCTCCGGGCAGGACACCAAGCGCCAGGTGGTCAACCTGGCCGAGACCATCGACCACAAGGGCCAGCCGACCGTGCGCCGACGCGGCGACTGGGTGCCGGTCGCCCGGCAGCGCGGGATCGAACAGGCAGTGCTGTCCTTCCTCGACGCGGTGCGCGCGGGCAAGGTGCTCAGTGCCCGTGACGCGCTGGAGACGCACGAACTGTGCGAGCGGGTGGTGCGGACGGTGCTGGAGCGGTCCGGCGCGGCCTGAGCGCCCGCGCCCCCTGCGTCGCGCAGAACGCGGCCAGTACGAGCAGCGCCGCGTGCACCGGCCAGTCCCCGTAGCGGACGTACGGGGTGACGCCGTGCGCGGTCGGCACGTCGTACACCTCGGTCGTGCTCGCGTCCGTACCGAGCCAGGGGCCGACGCGCTGCCCGCTGGGGCCGTAGACGGCCGACACCCCGGTCAGTGTGGCGTGCACCATGGGCCGCCCCGTCTCGGCGGCCCGCAGCGCGCCGAGCGTGGCGTGCTGCTCGGGAGCCCAGCTGTGCTGGAACGTGGAGGTCGACGACTGGGCGAGCAGCACCCCGGCGCCGTCCCGCGCCAGGTGCCGGCTCATGTCCGGGAACGCCGTCTCGAAGCAGACCAGCGGGCCGACCCGCAGCCCGTGGCCCACGTCCATCACCACCTGCTCGCTCCCGCGCCTGCGGTCCTCGCCCGCGGCCTTGCCGACGGCGGTCGCCCAGCCGAGCACGGAGCGCGCCGGAATGTACTCGCCGAACGGCACGAGCCGCATCTTGTCGTAGCGGTCACCGGTCGGGCCGTTCGGGCCGACGAGCACGGAACTCTTGTAGATGCCCGGCCGGTCGGCGCGCCGGGCGTCGACGTTGACCAGTACGTCGGCGCCCACCTCACGCGAGAGCGAGGCGATCCGCCGCGCCAGGTCCGGCCGCTCGGTCAGGTCGAAGCCGACGCTGGACTCGCCCCACACGACCAGATCGACGTGCTGCCCCACCAGGGAGCGCGTCAGCCGCTCCTCACGGTCGAAGCGCCGCTGACCGCTCTCCGTGCCGTCCACCATTCCCGGCTGTACGACGGCTATGCGGACGTGGCCGTCGACGCCGGGGCGCGGCGCCCACACCCAGGCCGCCGAGGTCGCCGCCGCCGTGGCCACCAGCCCGGCCACGGCCGGCACCCGGGCCGCCCGGACCGCGACGAGCACGGCGACGGCGACGTTGACCGCCACCACCAGGAAACTCAGCAGCCACACCCCGCCGACCGAGGCCAGCCGCAGCGCCGGAGCGACCTGCCACTGACTGGCACCGAGCATCCCCCAGGGCCCGCCCAGCCCCTGCCAGGACCGCACGAGCTCGACCGCCAGCCAGCCGGACGGCAGCACGACGAGGGCCGCCGCGCACCGCCCCGGCGAGGGCAGACCGGCCAGGAACCGCCGCACCAGCCACCCCCAGGGCCCCCACAGGGCACCGAGCAGTGCCGCGAGCACCAGCGTGAACACATGCAGGCTGGGCAGCAGCCAATGGTGCACGGCCAGCATGAAGCCCAGCCCGCCGAACCAGCCGTCGCAGGCCGCCCGCCGCCCGGTCGGAGCGCCGCGGGCGAGCAGGATCCACGGCACCAGGGCGACGTAGGCGAACCACCACAGCGACGGTGCGGGAAAGGCGAACATGGGCAGTGCCCCCGCGAGCGCGGCGAGCACCGAACGCCCCCACGGGGAGCCGAACCAGCGGTCGAACCTCTGCATGGGAACAACGCCCTCCTACCCCGCCTACCCCGTGGACGCCTCCGCCTGTCCCGGCGGACGGCTCCAGTGTGCGCGCCCGAACCGCTCCCGCCCAGGCCGCCTCCTCCGCCCCCGGCGACGGAGGGATCCGTGCCAGACGAACGTCCGGCGGCTGCCGAAACAGGGACAAGCCGACGTCACCCCGCTCGCCGCCGAGGTCCATGCGCTGGTCGGTTCGGGTGAGACGGGGCGGCGGGCGGGCGCGTTGTTGCCGACGAGGAGCCGTATCGGCTGCCCGACGAGGTGCTCGGGCATCTGCGGGCCTAGGATGATCATATGAAGCGTCTTGTCACCGTCGTCACCGGCGGCAGCCGGGGCATCGGCGCCGCGATCTGTCGTCGGCTGGCGGCCGACGGGCACGACGTGGTGGTGGGGTACGTCAGCGACACGCGGGCCGCGGAGGCCGTCGCGGACGAGGTGCTGGAGTGCGGGGCGCGCAGCGTCACCGTGCGGATGGACACCTCGGTGGAGGCGGACGTCGAGCGGCTCTTCGCCATGGCGGAGGAGCGGCTCGGACCGGTGACGGGACTGGTGAACAACGCCGGGGTGACCGGACCGCTGGGCCGGCTCGCCGACACGGACACCGCCGACCTGCGCCGGGTCGTGGACGTCAACTTCCTCGGCACACTGCTGTGCTCCCGCCGCGCCGCCCAGCTCATGGTGCCCCGGGGCAACGGGGTGATCGTGAACGTGTCGTCCGCGGCGGCCACGCTCGGCAGCCCCGGCGAGTACGTCCACTACGCGGCGGCCAAGGCGGCCGTCGACGCCCTGACGCTGGGGCTCGCCAAGGAACTCGGCCCGGACGGCATCCGCGTCAACGCGGTCGCGCCCGGCGTGATCGACACCGAGATCCACGCGGCCATGGGCGATCCGGACCGGGTCCGGCGCGCCGCCGGCTCGATTCCGCTGCGCCGGCCGGGCCGGGCGGAGGAGATCGCCGCGGCCGTGGCCTGGCTGATGTCGCCCGACGCCTCCTACGCGTCGGGAGCGGTGCTGCGGGTGTCCGGCGGGCGCTGAGGGCGACCGTGAGGCGGCCCGTCGGCGGACGCCGGGGGGCCGGAGACGGTCCTGAGGCGGCCGTCGGGGATTCACGCCGCCTCGATCACCCGCCCTCGGATCGCGGCGGCCCACTCGACCACCAGCAGCTCGTACGCCGCGCGTTCCTGGGCCGACAGGGACCCGCCCGAACGCAGCCAGAGCGCCCGGATCTGCTCGTTCAGCTCGGCGGCGGACCGCACGGAACCAGGAGCCATGGAATCGGGGGACATGGCCACAAGCCTAGGGCCATGCACTGACGCTGCGCTACCGGACGGCTACGTGAAGCGCCGGAAGCCCGTCACCGCGGACCGCCGCCCGGCGACCGTCCGCTCAGTCGGCCGACTCGGCCGCGTGCGGGCTGAGCACACCGGCCGTCACCAGCGCGACGATGACGCTCCCGAGCGCCACCCGGTACCACACGAACGGCATGAAGCTCCTGGTGGAGATGTACTTCATGAACCATGCGATGACGGCGTACCCGGACGCGAAGGCGATCACCGTGGCGAACAGTGTCGGTCACCATGCCACGTGGTCGCTCTCCAGCGCGTCCTTCAACTCGAAGGCGCCGGAGGCCAGTACGGCCGGAACGGCCAGGAGGAAGGAGTAACGGGCCGCCGCCTCCCGCCGGTAGCCCATGAACAGCCCGCCGCTGATGGTGGCGCCGGAGCGCGAGACACCCGGCACCAGGGCCATCGCCTGGCAACAGCCGTAGATCAGGCCGTCCCTGGCGCCCAGGTCCTCAAGGGCCTTGCGCTGCTTGGGCGCTCGGTGCCGGCCGCCCTTCTCGTCCGGCGCCGCCAGCCGGTCGGCGATGCCGATGACCGCGCCGACCACGACGAGCATCGTCGCGGTGACCCGCAGATCCCGGAACGGCCCCTCGATCTGGTCCTTGAGCGTCAGGCCGAGCACCCCGATCGGGATCGAGCCGACGATCACCAGCCAGCCCGTGCGGGTGTCGGGGTCCTTGCGCATCGTCCTGTCGAGGAGTGAGCGGGACCACGCGGCGAGAATCCGGCCGATGTCCTTGCGGAAGTAGATCAGGACGGCCGACTCGGTGCCGATCTGGGTGATCGCCGTGAAGGCCGCCCCCGGGTCCTTCCAGCCCGAGAAGGCCGCGGTCAGCCGCAGATGCGCGCTGGAGGAGACGGGGAGGAACTCGGTCAGCCCCTGGACGAGTCCGAGAACGAGGGATTCAAACCAAGACATGGAAGTTCGACAGTCCAAGCGCCGGTCGGGAGGTCGGAGACCCGCAGCGTAGCGCCCCGACATGACCGGAACACCACCGGGGCTTTACCGTCTCTTTACGACACTTGGTGTCCCGCGTCGCCGTCGCTCCCCGCCGCTACGCGAAAGGCCCGCGGTGCCCGCGCAGATGGTGCCGCTTGCGCCAGGCCACCGCCGCGCCGGCCAGCGCCGGTACGGCGATGCAGGCCATCGCGATCAGGAAGGCCGGGGACGTCGGCGCGGCGGCGCGGGCGCCCGCGACGGCGTAGGCGGCCGTGTTCGGGACCGAGCCGAGCGCCGTCGCCAGCAGGAACGCGGGCCAGCCCATGCGGGAGACGGCGGCGCAGTAGTTCGCCGCCCAGAACGGCACCCCCGGGAACAGCCGGGCCGCCAGCATCGAGCGGAAACCGTGCCGGCTGAGCTGCCCGTCCGCCGCCTTCAGCAGCCGGCCGCGCAGCAGCGGCCGCAGTGCGTCCTGACCCAGCACGCGGCCCAGTCCGAAGGCCACCCCGGCGCCCAGCACCGTGCCGGCCAGCGCCGCCGCGAGCCCGAGTTGCGAGCCGAACAGGGCGCCCGCGGCGAGGTTCAGCAGCGGCCGCGGCACGAACGCCACCGTGCACAGGCCGTACGCCACCGCGAACACCACCGCCGCCGCGGCCCCGCCCAGCTGCGGCGACCAGCCGTGCGCCAGCAGTCGCTGCGGCTGGAAGAGGAGCACGCAGGCACCGGACGCGGCGAGCAGTATCAGCAGCAGCGACAGCCGCGACCAGGGTGACAGCAGCGTTCTCGCGCAGCGGGCGGTCAGGGTGAGCGGGGCCGGCGCGGACACGGGGATGGCGACGGCCGGTTCCGTGACGGCGGCCCGGGGAGAGGCCGCGGCGGTGCCCCCAGAGCGGGTGGTGGCATCGAGCATCTGGTGACATTAACCGACAGGTGTCCCTGATCGCCGCATGGATCGTCTCATGAGTGTCCCAGGCACACATCATGAGCCCCCTGAGGCCCCGTCAACCTCCCGGCACACCGAAAAGCATTCGACCCGCGGCGCGGTCTCGGCAATGATCGACCCCATGTTCCGGCACGCCTTCCTCCTCGCAGCATCCGCAGCCGCGGATGCTCCGAAGGCTGCCGTCCTGATCCTCCTGGCCGCGGTCGACGGCGCCCGAAGCTGACCCTCCCCGGATCGTCCGGCGGACCCCGCAGGGGGAGGGTCGGAGAGTCCTCGGGGTCCCGCATTCCTTCACGGCTGAAAGGCTTCGAGGTACAGCCATGTCCAAGACCGCGTACGTACGCACCAAACCGCATCTGAACATCGGCACGATGGGCCATGTCGACCACGGCAAGACCACTCTGACCGCCGCCATCACCAAGGTCCTGGCCGAGCGCGGCACCGGCACGTTCGTGCCGTTCGGCCGCATCGACCGGGCCCCGGAGGAGGCCGCCCGCGGCATCACCATCAACATCGCGCACGTCGAGTACGAGACCGACACCCGGCACTACGCGCACGTGGACATGCCCGGCCACGCCGACTACGTCAAGAACATGGTCACCGGCGCCGCGCAGCTCGACGGGGCGATCCTCGTCGTCTCCGCGCTCGACGGGATCATGCCGCAGACCGCCGAGCACGTGCTGCTCGCCCGGCAGGTGGGCGTCGACCACATCGTCGTCGCCCTCAACAAGGCGGACGCCGGCGACGAGGAGCTCATCGACCTGGTCGAGCTGGAGGTGCGCGACCTGCTCACCGAGCAGGGCTACGGCGGTGACGCGGTACCCGTCGTACGGGTCTCCGGGCTGAAGGCGCTGGAGGGCGACCCGCGGTGGACGGCGTCCATCGAGGCGCTGCTCGACGCGGTGGACACCTACGTGCCCATGCCGGAGCGGTACCTGGACGCGCCGTTCCTGCTGCCGGTGGAGAACGTGCTGACCATCACCGGCCGGGGCACCGTCGTCACCGGCGCGGTGGAGCGCGGCACGGTCCGCGTCGGCGACCGGGTGGAGGTGCTGGGCGCCGAGACGGAGACGGTGGTCACCGGCCTGGAGACCTTCGGCAAGCCCATGACGGAGGCGCAGGCCGGGGACAACGTCGCGCTGCTGCTGCGCGGGGTCCCGCGCGACGCGGTCCGCCGCGGCCACGTCGTCGCGGCCCCGGGCAGCGTGACACCCAGGCGGCGTTTCAGCGCGCAGGTGTACGTCCTCTCGGCGCGCGAGGGCGGCCGTACGACACCGGTGGCCACCGGCTACCGCCCGCAGTTCTACATCCGCACCGCGGACGTGGTCGGCGACATCGACCTCGGCGAGGCGGCGGTCGCGCGGCCCGGCGACACGGTCGCGATGACGGTGGAACTGGGACGCGAGGTGCCCCTGGAGCCGGGGCTCGGCTTCGCCGTCCGCGAGGGCGGCCGGACCGTCGGCGCGGGCACGGTGACCGCCGTGGAGTGAACGGGGGTGTGCTCACGCAGCAGAGGGTGCGGGCCGGGCGAGTCCGGCCCGCACCCGGCGAGGTCACCTGCCGGGGGGGTACATAGGTGGGGCGGCGGGGCCCCCCCCCCCGCACGCCCCACACACAATACACCGG
>NZ_JAVACL010000047.1:0-58170 GCF_032658145.1 Streptomyces sp. MK7 | reverse complement strand
GGTCGTTGCACTCTGAGCGTCCGACCCGGACGGACATAGTGCAAGGACCCCTTAGGGGGTTCCACCAGGGGGTGTCCACCCCGAGTCGCCCACCCAGGGGAGGACTGTGCGTGATCCGTACTCCATCGGCAGTATGACCCATTGCGTGCTCAGGGACGACGACGGAGAGAGATCGGCACGGCAGGCTTGTGGACCATGGAAGCCGACCCTTCGCCGCGCCGGGCCCGCGGCCCCCGCGTCCCGCAGAGGAGCAGCTCATGAGCGCCCTCGCGCTGTCCGTGCTGCTGTCGCTCGTGTCCGCCGTCGCCTACGCCGGCGGCGCGATCGTGCAGGAGCGCGTCGCGGTGTCCGCCTCCGGCGAAGAGTACGCGCCGCTGCGCCGGCCCGCCTGGTGGGCGGCGGTCGCGCTCAACGGACTCGGCGGGCTGCTGCACGTGGTGGCGCTGGCCTGCGGTCCGCTCAGCCTGGTCCAGCCGCTGGGTGCCCTGACCATCGTGTTCGCGCTGCCCATGGCCGCCCTCTTCGTCGGCCGCCGGGCGGGGGCCGCGGCGTGGCGGGGCGCGATCATGGCGACGGTGGGTCTGGCGGGTCTGCTGTCCCTGGTGGGCGCGTCGGACACGCAGTCGCTCAGCGCCGCGCAGCGCCTGGCCGTGGCCGTGGTCACCGGCGGTGCGGTGGTGGCGCTGACGGTCGCCGGCCGGGCCGCGCACCGGCACCCGGCCGTGCGCAGCGTGCTGCTCGCCACCGGCTCCGGCATCGCCTTCGGCATGTCCTCGGTGTTCACCAAGACGGTCGCCGTGGACTGGAGCGACGGCGTCTCGGCGTCGGATCTGCCGTCCCTGGCCGCGATAGGCGTCCTCGCCACGGCGGGCATGCTGCTGTCGCAGGCGTCGTACCGGGGCGGCGGCCTGGCCGCGCCACTGGCCACGCTGACGGTGGTGAACCCGGTGGTGGCGGCGGCGGTCGGCATCACCATGTTCGGTGAGACCTTCCGCTACGGCACCACCGGCACCGTGCTCGCCCTGGGCTGCGGTGTGGTGGCCACCGGCGGCCTGATCCTGCTGACCACCGAACGCCTCGGGCGCGCGGACGAGTCGCTGCCGGCCGGTGAGACCGCGGCGGGAGGCCTGCCGCCGCTGGGAGGCCTGGCGCCGGAGGAGCAGATCCCGGAGGAGGCGTCGGCGACCGGGACGCCGAGGAACGGGGCGCGGACGCCCGAGGTTCCCGTTCTCGGGCAGGCCGGCACGGCGCCGGCGGACACCCTCGTCCCCGCAGCGCCGTCCCCCGGGGCGGCGGGCGTCGGCGCCGCCGGCGCCAGGGTGGTGGGCGCCGGCGCGGCGACGGAGACCGGTGGCGGGCCGGGCGGCGAAGCGCCGCTCTTCCCCGGCGTCTTCCACGCCGGCCCGTACTGCGCCGGCCCGCTCTGCGGTGTCTCCTTCTACGGCGGGACGTACGTCCCGATACCCGCCCTGGACCGGCGCCGCGCCGGCGTCGGCGCCCGCGTCAGATCGTGACGCCGCCGGCCCGGAGATAGGCGACCGGGTCGATGTCCGTACCGAAACCGGGCCCCGTCCGCACCTCGAAGTGCAGATGCGGGCCGGTCACGTTGCCCGTGGCCCCCGAGCGCCCTATGCGCTGCCCGGCGGTGACCGTCTGCCCGGCCCGTACGGAGATCGCCGACAGATGCCCGTACTGGGTGTAGCGGCCGTCGGCGTGCCGGATCACCACCTGGTAGCCGTAGGCACCGCCCCACCCGGCGTCGACCACCCGCCCGGCTGCGGCCGCGTGCACGGACGTCCCGGTGGGCACCTCGAAGTCGACGCCGGTGTGGTAGCCCTTCGACCAGTGGGGCCCTGACACGCGGTAGCCCGTGCCGAGCGGGCCCCGCACGGGGGCGACGAGGGTGTGCGAGGCGGTGTGGGGCCGGCCGGCTTTGCTCGGCCCGCTCCGGTCGCCCCGGGTGGCGGGCTTCGTCGCGGTCCGGCCGGACGGACGCGTGGCGGTGGAGCTCTCCTCGGCGGCCGGACGGCCCGTGCGGGCCGGCTGGGTCGTCCGGGCCGGCTGGGTCGTCCGGGCCGGCTGGGTCGTGCGGGCCGGCTGGGTCGTCCGGCCGGTGAGGAGGGAGAGGCGCTGGCCCGGCAGGATCAGATCCGGGTCGTCGCCGACCGTGGCGCGGTTGGCGGCGTACAGCTGGTGCCAGCCGCCCCGGACGTGACGCTCCTCGGCGATCCCGGAGAGGGTGTCGCCGCGGACCACCGTGTACATCTCGGCCCGCCCGGCGCGGGACTGGGGAGTGGCCTGCGGCCGCACGTCACGGACCGAACTCCCGTCGCGCCCAGCACCCTTGGAGCTGTTGGTGCGCTTGGAACTGTCGGTGCGCTTGGAGCCGTCGTGGCCCTTGGAGCCGTCCCCGCCCGCGGTGTTCGTGCTGCCCCGGCTCTGCGCCTGCCGGGCCGCCGCGCCGTCCGGGTGGACGCCGGGGTCGCCGCCGCCGCGGGTCAGACCGGCCCGCACCGAGCACACCGGCCAGGCGCCGGGGCCCTGGCCGTCGAGCACCTTCTCCGCGATCGCGATCTGCTGGTCCCTGGTGGCCAGGTCGGCGCGCGGCGCGTACCGCGTGCCGCCGTACGCCTCCCAGGTGGACCTGGTGAACTGCAGGCCGCCGTAGAAGCCGTTGCCGGTGTTGATGCTCCAGTTGCCGCTCGACTCGCAGGCGGCGACCTTGTTCCAGGTGGACGCGTCGGCCGCGTGCGCGGCGCCCGCACCGATGAGCGGGAGGGCCATGCCCGCGCCGCCCGCGGTGACGGTGAGTGAGGCGCGGTTGATCCTGTTCGGCTGGTACCGGCGGTGCCGGCCGCGTGCGGCCATGTCTGAAGCCCCCCTCGCCATGCGTCAGGAGGGGCAAAAGTAAATGCCGCGAACGAGCCATGACAAGACGGCTGTCGGCCGCTTCGGCGGCACAAGTGGCCGACAGATGGCTTCCGTTGGCCGGATCGGTTGTATTCGCCGATCGGATCGGTCGTGTCCGCGCTGAGGCAACGGGCAGATGCGGTACGTAAGGGAGGATGTCGTGGACGTGCCGTGCGGCGGACCGGGTCCGGATGTGCGGTGGCCGCGGGGGCACGCCAGGATGGTCGAAGGGGTTCCAGCCGATGATCCACCGGATCCTTGAGGAGCAGGCGGTATGAGCACAACAGCCCAGATCGGCGTGACGGGGCTCGCGGTCATGGGCCGCAACCTCGCCCGAAACTTCGCGCGCAACGGCTACACGGTCGCGCTGCACAACCGGACGGTGGCGCGGACGCACGAGCTGGTGGAGGAGTTCGGGCACGAGGGCGACTTCGTCGCGGCCGAGACCGCCAAGGATTTCGTGGCGGCGCTGGAGCGGCCGCGCCGCCTGGTGATCATGGTGAAGGCGGGCGAGCCGACGGACGCGGTGATCCAGGAGTTCGCTCCGCTGCTGGAGCCCGGCGACATGATCATCGACGGTGGCAACGCGCACTTCGCGGACACCCGGCGCCGCGAGCGTGAGCTGCGCGAGCAGGGCATCCACTTCGTCGGCACGGGCATCTCCGGCGGCGAGGAGGGCGCGCTGCACGGGCCCAGCATCATGCCGGGCGGCTCGACGGAGTCGTACGGCTCGCTGGGCCCGATGCTGGAGAAGATCTCCGCGAAGGCGAAGGACGGCGCGCCGTGCGTCACCCACATCGGCCCGGACGGTGCCGGTCACTTCGTGAAGATGGTGCACAACGGCATCGAGTACGCCGACATGCAGCTGATCGGCGAGGCGTACCAGCTGCTGCGCGACGTGGCCGGGTACTCCCCCGCCCGGATCGCGGAGATCTTCCGTACCTGGAACACGGGGCGGCTGGACTCGTATCTGATCGAGATCACCGCCGAGGTGCTGTCGCACGTGGACGCGGCGACGGGCAAGCCGTTCGTGGACGTGGTGACGGACCAGGCCGAGCAGAAGGGCACGGGCCGCTGGACGGTGCAGATCGCCCTCGACCTGGGCGTGCCGGTGTCGGGCATCGCGGAGGCGGTCTTCGCGCGCTCCCTGTCCGGGCACGCGGCGCTGCGGGAGGCCTCGCGCTCCCTGGCCGGCCCGAAAGCCTCCCCGCTGTCCGAAGCGGAGGCGGCGGCCTTCGCGGACCGGGTGGAGCAGGCGCTGTACGCCTCGAAGATCGTCTCCTACACACAGGGCTTCCACGAGATCGCGGCGGGCAGCGAGGAGTACGGCTGGGACATCGACCTCGGTGCCGTCTCCGCCATCTGGCGCGGCGGCTGCATCATCCGCGCGGCCTTCCTGGACCGTATCCGCGCCGCGTACGACGCCCGCCCCGACCTGCCGAGCCTCCTGTCCGACGAGACCTTCGCCCAGGAGATCGCGGCGGCCCAGGACGACTGGCGCGAGGTGCTGGTCGCGGCGACGCGGCAGGGCGTGCCGACGCCCGGCTTCTCGGCCGCGCTCGCCTACTACGACGCCCTGCGCGCCGAGCGGCTGCCGGCCGCCCTCACCCAGGGCCAGCGCGACTTCTTCGGCGCGCATACCTACCGGCGCGTGGACCGGGACGGCTCCTTCCACACGCTGTGGGGCGGTGACCGGTCGGAGGTGAGCGCGTAAGAGCGCGCGGCTCGAACGGACGAGGACGGTGGGCGGCCCGGGGCCGCCCACCGTCGGCGTGCGGGGGACGCGCCTGGATCCCCTGATCCCCTGCGCTCCTGATCTCCTGCGCTCCTGATCTCAGGTGAGGGGTGGCCCCGGCTCGGGACTCGGCACGGGCTCCGGGCCCGGTGGAATCGGGGACGGGGAGGGCTCGGGCGTCGGCCCGGGCTGCGGCGGTGTGGGCCCAGGTCCCGGAGGCGGCGGCCCGGGTGCCGGGGGCGGGGTCGGCTCCGGGGGCGGGGTCGGCCCGGGGCCCGGCGGTGGTCCCGGAACCGGGGGCGGCTCGGGGACGGGGTGCGGCTCCGGGACCGGATGCGGCTCGGGGGCCGGGTGCGGCTCCGGGTACGGCTCGGGTTGCTGGGGGTCCGGGCCCGGCGTCGGTGGCGGCGAAACAGGGTCGGGGTAGGGGTTCGTCATGGTGCTCCGTCCTCCAGCCAGTCGTTCGACATCGCCTTGGACTACTCCCCCGCCTACCCGACGGCCGCCCGGCCAGTCACCCAAGGGCATGAGCCCGAGGACCCGGCTGGGCTCACCGGGCGCGGCTGCGAGGGGCGTGGGCCGCGGGCACGGATCAGGTGGCCTCCGGCGTCCCGGCGGTCTCCGCAATCCCGGCCGCGACCGCGATGCGACTACCCAGGGATCCCGTCGGCCCGCCCGAGCTCGGCAGGCCCGGAGATCCCAGTGGCCACGGAGGTCTCGGGCGGCAGCGCGGTCTGCGTGGTCTGCGTGGTCTCGGTTGCCCTTGCCGCTGCCGCGAGTCCGGGGCGGGGGCTGGAGAGGGTGGGGACGGGTGTCGTGGTCAGGTGCTGGGCCGGGGCCATGGAGGCCTGGGCGAGGACGATCACGTCGGCGTCGGCGGAGCCGATCGCGTCGGCCGCGCCCGCCACCTCGCGGACGTACCCCTCGGTGTCGCCGGCCTGGAAGCGCGCCCAGGCACTGCCGACGAGGAGGGGGCGGACGGTGACGGGCCGGCCGGCGCGGCGCGCCTCGTCCTCGATGAGGGCGACGGTCGGCGCGAGGGTGCTCTCCACCGTGGCGACGACGACCACGCGCGGGCCGGCGGCCACCGCCGCAGCGGCCATGGGCCGGTCCACGCGCAGCACCGGCACCTTCGCTCCCGCACCGACCGTCTCCGCGACGCCGCCGATGGTCGAGCAGGTGCACAGCACCGCGCGGGCACCCTCCGCGACCGCGCGGTCGAGCACCGCCCGCACCTCGTCGGTCACCGCGTCCGGGCTCTCCCGGCGGGCCCGGTGCAGCAGTTCCTCGTCGACGAAGTGCCGCAGTCGCAGGTGCGGATGGTGCCTGTTGCGCAATGCGTCGAAGACCGGGACGTGCACCGGCGAGGTGTGCAGCAGGGCGAGCACCGCCGAGCCGCCCGTCATGTTCAGAACCGCCCGGGATGTGCCGCGAGCCAGGCCTGTGCGGCTTCCAGCAGCTCGGGGTCGGCCGCCGGGGCCTCCTCCGGGTGGCGCTCGGCCCACCCGACGACGTACGGGCACAGCGGGGCCACGGTGGTGTCCTCTCGCTGCGCCATGGCGTGGATCTCGCGCGCCAGCGAGCCCGCGATGCCCTTGCCCTCATGGGCCGGCTCCACGATCGTGTGCACGGGCACCAGCGCGCGCCGGGGCCCGTCGAGGACGAAGTACTCGACGCGGCCCACCACTTCACCGTCGGCGACCGCCTCCAGGCGGCCGGCCGCTCGGTCGTCGCGGATGTCGATGTCAGCCATCGGCCGGCTCCTCCTGGACGTGTCGTTCGGCGGCGGTCAGGCGGGTACGGCCTGCGGGCTGCGCTGCTGGTCCGTGCCCGGTACGGGAGCGGACGGGTCGGCGCCCAGCTCCACGATCCGGTTGCCCGCGTCCACGTGCACCACCCGCGGCTTCAGCGTCCGTGCCTCGGCGTCGGTCACCTGAGCGTAGCTGATGATGATCACGAGGTCACCGGGGTGCACGAGGTGCGCCGCCGCCCCGTTGATGCCGACGACCCCCGACCCCCGCTCGCCCTCGATGACGTACGTCTCCAGCCGGGACCCGTTGGTGATGTCGACGATGTGCACGAGCTCACCGGGCAGCAGATCGGCCGCGTCCAGCAGGTCCGCGTCGATGGTCACCGATCCCACGTAGTGCAGGTCGGCCTGGGTGACGGTGGCACGGTGGATCTTGGACTTGAACATTGTACGGAACACGAAGAATCTCCCGGTTTGTCTGCTCCCTGCCTGCCTTTGCAGGTCAAGGGCCGTGTCCGGAGGCTACAACCATTCGCGTCTTCGGTCAGCTGTCCCCAGGTGTCTCAGGACTCACACTGACCTATTGCTGACTTTTCCAACGCACCGTCAGGTCGGCGCCGAGGCCCCATTCAGTCCTTGACTCCATGCGCGGACGACCTCAGCGGCAGCCGTCCTCACGGCAGCCATGTCCTTGCCGAAGCCGGACGCATTTTAGACGTCGTAAGGCATCTCGCTGATGACCAGGCTGTGGTCGTCGATCCAGAGGCAGCCCCTGGACGACCGCCGAGTCATGGGCGGCATCGGTGATGACGGTGGTTCGTACGGGTCGGAAGGAGATCAACGACTCCGTGACGGTCTCCAAGCCATCGTCCCGAAGGCCGTAGGCGGGCAACTGCCGCACCGACGAGAAGGCTCAGCCTCTCGTTCAGGTCGGAAAATGCCTGAGTACGCCGAGACGCTGCAGCTCCACGATGTGCTCTGCCGCCCGCCGCGGTGCTTCCCCGCCGGTCACCAGCACACCAGCCTCGATGTTGCGCCGAACCGCGGACTCGGTCAGGTTGGCGCTGCCGAGAAAGAGGGTGCGGCGATCGGCGACCGCGAGCTTGGCGTGCTGGCGTGAGCCGGCCTGTTCGGCCGGGTTCCGGTCCCATACCCACAGAACCAGCCCGGGCACGGAGGCGAACGCGTCGGCGGGTTCCTTTCCCGAGAGAAGTCCGCCGGAGCCTGCCAGTGTCTCGACCACGACGTGTATCTCCACGCCCCTGTCCGCAGCCGTCCTCAGGGCTCGGGTCAGTGCCGGATAAGGACGGGCCGCGTACGTCATGGCCAGCAGTTCGTGCTGCGCCCCGTTGATCACCTCGATGAGCACCTGGGCTGTGGCGCGCACCGGCACGGCTGGTGTCGAGGGGCCACTCCACACCGTGCAGACCCGTACCGTATCCCGGGCCAGTCGTCGGGCGGCGGCATAGCCGCGCACATAGGCAGCCGCCTCGGCGGGCGGCACCGACTCCGACTGCATCGCGTCGCAGAGTCGCGCGACGGCCTCGCCGACTCCCGGGGTCGCCAGTTCGGTCAGTATCCGCTCCCTGGAACGTGCCTGGGCCAGCAGGCCGGCGAGGTCCTTGCTCCGGGAGAGTCCGAGGGCCGCGACCGCGGCCTCGGCAGCGGCCTCGAACGCGGGTCGGCTCACGGCAGCAGACCGGTCGGCGTCAGCACCGGATCCTTGTCCCCTGCCAGCGGGACGAGGAAACGACGGTCCAGGAACCTGTTGCCGCGTTCGCACGTGGTTTCCGACACGAACAGGCAGACATGGCACGCGGCTCCGTGAAGGAAGTCGGCCGGGTCGTGCGGCAGGCGTTCGGCGCAGAGCGGGTCGGCCGAGCAGTGACAGGCATCCGCCAGAGCCCGGCTCACGATCCGATCGAACTCCCGCTCCTCGGCAAGGGAGACGAGACCGCCCAGAGTGCCCTCGGAATCCGGAACCGCGGTGTAGATGAGAATGCCGGTCCGCGGGTTGTGCTCGTCTCCCGCGTAGATCCGTTCTGCGAGCGAGGCGGAGTTGTAGCCGCATTCCAGCGCGATGGTGCGGATCAGTAGATGGGAGAGGGTGTGCAGCGCGATGTACCGTGCTCCGGGCCAGCCGTAATAGGGATCGAAGTCACTGGTCTTGCGGTCCGACTTCCGGTTGGAGCGGAACCGCGCGTACGCCTCCCGGTGCGCTTCCATCTGTGGCGACTTGTCCATACGCGCGACCCACTCGGCCATCAGGTCGTCTCGCACACGCAGGAAGACGCCCTCGCCGCGCACCTCGCTGGCCGGCACCCAGTTCCGAACCCCGCGGGACAGCTCGACACGCGTGGCGATCTCCGGCGATTCCGGGTCGGGCGCGTCGAGTCGTGTGAAGCCGATCAGCGCCCGCGCCTCGCGCAGCCGTTCGACCTGCCGTAGGTCGGCGAAGAAGTCGCTCAGAAGGGCCGGGACCGGGATCTGGCGCAGTGCGAAGTCGTCGCTGGGTGCGGGGACGGGCCCGGAGAGTGCTTCCCATTCGGGTCCGAAGAGGTCGGCTTGGACGTCGGGTGCGGAGGGAGCCGGTCCGGCCGTCCCCTGCTTGCGGGCTGTGATCGCCGCGACCACCGCGTCGGCGTCAAACTCCTTGAGGAAGGCGAACTTGGGCATGCGCGCCATGAAGTCGAACTGACTGCTGTCGTCTATGAGTTCGAGGTCGGGCCAGTGGTCGTCGAGGAGCTTGTCGATGTCTCCGCCCTGTGCCTTGGGGAGGGCCAGGGCACTGAGGGTGAGCGGGAACCACTGGTTGGACGCTCCCGCCACCATCAGGACCGGTTCCTTCTCGCAGCTGTTCGGCTCGTAGGTGCCGAGGTGCGGGTGCCGTCCACGGCACGAAGGCAGGTTACGGCGGCCACGCTCGCCCATGGCTTCCCGGATGTTGCGCTTCACACCGCAGGCGACGCACTCGATGGTCACGTTGGCGGCCTGGTTGCCGCCGTGGTCCTTCATGCGCAGTTTGGGGCGCGGCGTCTTGCCGCAGGCTTGGCCGTGGTGGACGTACGCGGTGTAAGGGAACTCGTCGAGATGGCCGGCGGTGCAGACCAGCGTGAAGCGGGCAGCCACGGCGAGTGGTTTTCCGCGCTTGCAGTCGTGGACGAACTTCGCCTCGTGCGGTGCCCGTGGGTTGGAGTTGACGAAGGCGAACTCCCCTGAGTCGATGGCGGCCAGGACGTTGCACGCTGTGCAGCGCAGCCACTGCGGGAAGGGCGTGACGGGCACTCCCACCCCCTGCGCCGCCCAGCCCTTGGGGTCCGTGTCGGCGCCCTCGAGCCAGGGAGCGGCGCGCAGCTGCTCGACCTGTCCGCGCCCGTAGCGCTGCAGGGATCGGTTGACGGCGGCGCGGAGCCGCGGCTCGTCGATGTCGTAGTCGGTGACGCCGGAGTGGCTCCAGGAATCGAGACCCCGGATGAGCACCGAGAAGTTGGGCAGGTCGACAAGGGCGCCGACACCGGCGGTGAACATGAGGTGGCTCGGCCGTACGGCACCGACCCTGCGGTTGCTGCCATGGGTGCTCATCGCTGCGCCTTCCTGACCGTGTCGGCCGTGACGGGGCCGTACTCGTCGCTGTCCACGGTGGTCGCCGTGTCGGGGTCGGTGTCGGTCCCTGAGGCGCCGAACGACCAATCGGGTCCGCCGCCCGAGGGTTCCTCCAGGAACGCTCCCCCGCCAGGCAGGAGCAGGTTGATCTCGTTCTCCGTCTCACGCATCGACATGCCGACGGTGAGCTCGGTCCACCGGGACCCGTCCGCCCGCCTCAGCAGTCCGTTCACGACGGTCGTCTTGTGCTTCTCCTTGCGGTAGCCGAGCGCCGAGCTGCTCTCGTCGCGCTTGCGGCGCCATTCGTCCTTCAGCCGGTCCAGCCGTTCACTCAGGTACTGGCGGGCCCGGTCGCGTCCCACCCGTTCGGCACGTTCCAGGAGCCGCCGTTCCACGCCCTGCGCCAGCTCTCCGTCGAGGTCGACGTGGTGGGCGTCGAGATTGCGGGAAGTGTCGTAGGCCGCGTGCCGCAGGGCGGCGACGTAGGTGGCGGCGACGCCTCGGTCGAGTGCCCGGCGGGTGTACGGGGTGACGGAGAGGGCCTCCACCTGACGGTAGAAGGTGGCGTGGTAGTGCTCGAAGTCCTCGTAGTGTGCGAGGTCACGGGGGCGCGACCAGTTGTAGAGGGTCACGACCAGGCCGGGACGTGCAGCGTCACGGCCGACCCGGGAGGACGCCTGGATGTACTCGGCGGTGTTCTTGGGCTGACCGACGACCAGCATCAGGCCGAAGCGGGAGACGTCGACACCGACCTGCAGCATGGAGGTGGCGAGGACCACGTCCACGGCCTGACGGACGGTCGGGGTCATGGAGGCACGCGGTTCGCGCTTCTCCTTCACTGCCGCCGCGTACTCGCGCAGGAGGGCTCGGCGACGGACCGAGGTGTCACGCTCGGGGTCGAACTCGATCTCCAGCCGCTTCAGGGCGGCGCCGATGTCCGCCGAGGAGATACGGGAGGTCAGCTCCTGGATGCTGAGCATCCCCGCTCTGCTCACGATGCGGTCGGACAGCGTGTCCTGGCCCTTGCGGCTGCCGTTGGCCCGCACACGGGTGGTGATGTCGTCGTCCATGTACCGCCGCATGCCGGCGAGTTCACGCGTCGCGTTGAAGTAGCCGACGAGGGTCATGTACGGGTCCGCCGGCCGGCCGTAGTCGTCGAAGAGCTGCTGCCCCGCGAGCAACAGGATCTCCGCGACGCGGATCTCGGCCGCCTTCAGACGCGTGCCGTGCGCGCACACGCCGAGATAGCGACGGCCGGGGGTGTCCCTGCTCAGCTCCGCCTGCCGGGAGAAGAAGGTGTCGCCGACATCGAGCACTTGGGGCGGGAAGACGGCGACCTCGCGGCCGAAGACACCGCGCACCTGGTCGGCGGCCCGCTTGGTGGTCGCGGTGGATGCGACGATCTTGGGACCGGTTTCCCGGCGCCGTCCGTGGGCGTCGGTGAAGCTCCATGTGCACAACTGGTCGACGGCGGCTTCGAAGAGGCCGACCGTGGTGCCGAGAGCCCCGGATATCAGGTGCAGCTCGTCCTGGATGATCAGGTCCGGCGGCCGCAGGCGGGTGACGGGCTGGGCGGTGACACCGGGGAGGTCGCCCCTGGCGTTGTGCCGGGCACCGCAACCGGTCTTGGCGTCCAGGTCGTCGTGGCGGTAACCGTGGCGGGGGCACAGCTCGGTGACCCTGCCGAACAGCAGGCCGGCGTAGCCGTTCCACGGGAGCTGGGCGAACTTGTCGACCGTGGCGATCAGCAGCGAGGGCGCCAGCCGGTAGATCTCCTCGTCGACGGTGAGGACGGGAATGCCCTCGCCGGGCGCCTCGCGGCGGGAGAAGGGGCAGCGGTCCTCCCCCTCGCCGCGCGGGCAGTACAGCAGTATTCGGCGGCGTCCCTCGTCGTACTCCATGTTGGAGCGCGCGGTCAGTCCGCTGCCGCACCAGGGGCAGGTGAGGACCTGGAGGACGCGGGCGTGCTTGTCGCTGGCGTTCTCCTTGGCTTCGGCGATCTGTTCCTTCGCTTCGTCGAACCAGTTCGGCGAGACGGAGGTGCCCACCCAGAGTCCGATGCGGAACGGGGTGGCACCCCAGCGCCGATCCCGCGCGAACTCGTGGCGGCGCAGGACTTCACAGGCGCTCACCAGGGCGGCCGCGCGCTGGAACTGCTGCGCTGTCAGGAGCCGCAGGGTGTAGCGCATGAGGACGCCCACCCCGGCCTCGCCGCTGCGGGCCTCGGCTCCCGAGCCGATCGTGCCCTGCAGGCGCCGCAGCGCGAAGGTGTAGGCGGCCAGGCCCAGATACGCCTCGGTCTTGCCACCACCGGTCGGGAAGAACAGCAGATCGACGAGGGCTTGGCGGCCGGTGCCGCGATGCGGGTGTCCGGGCTCGGTGAGTGAGGCGATGTTCAGCAGGACGAAGGCGAGCTGGAACGGACGCCAGCTGGCCGCCTCCTTCCCCTTGCCGTGGACCTCGGAGTGGGCCTCGCGGTAGGAGAGGGGGTCGTTCTCGCGGCCGGCCCGGGCGGCTGCGATGGCGGTGTTGCGTCGCTGCAGGGCCATGGCGCGGTTGGCGAACCGGAAGGCCGTCAGGGCGGTGTCGTCGGCCACGAGCCGGTCGATGCCGAGTGTGATGCGGTCGCACACCTCAAGTGCTTGCTCGATCGCGACCTCGGCTGACTCGCGCAGGTCGTCGGGGAGCGAGCGCGCGGCGTGGCGCTGCCGTTCCAGCCAGGCGGCGTACCCGTCGGCCAGCGGAGCGAGGGCCGCGCTGAGTTCGGCCCGGCGGTCGGGCACGGCGAGCGCCGCCAGTTCGTCCATGCTCAGCTCGAGCCCCTGGAGCAGGTCCTGCTCCTCCAGTGACGGCGCGGTGGTGGCTCTCACGTCGTACTCGGGGAGCCAGACGGTGGTCAGGCGGCGGGCGTTGCGCTCGCCCTCACGGACGTGCGCGTGCACGGCCACATTGCGGCCCTTGGCGTGGCTGAGGCTGTCCCGATACAGGAGGCGCAGCCGTCGCTCCTCGGCGTCTTCCGGCACGTTGCCTTGGCCGGGCGTGTCCAGCGGATCGTCGACCGGCAGGAAGACCGCCGCCTGCTCGTCGGGAAAGGCGGTGACGTCGATCTCGGTCTGGAAGAGCCAGTGGGCGTCGCGTGCGTCCCGGCTGTCCGGCTGCCGGTTCACCAGCGCTAGCTCGACGATGCGCAGGTCTTCTGCGCCCGTACGGCTGGTGTGCCGGCGTACCTGGACGTCGAGGACCACGGCGTCGCCGTCGAGTTCGACGGCCCGGTCGGCTCCGCCGGTCACGTCGATGTCCACCAGGCGCTCGACGGGCTCGCGCGACCAGACCCTGCGGGTCGTGCCCCGGTCGGTGGCCTCCTCCGACTGCGTGTAGCGTCCCCAGCGGACGGTGGCGCTGAGGGTGCCGACGGAGGCCGGGACGGTGAAGGACAGCCCCATGGAGGACGCCCAGATGTGTCCGGCGGCCTGCGGGCTCAACCGGTCCTGGAGATCGCTGTCGTCGCCCTCCTGCTCGTCGCCCGACTCGCCGTCCGCGCTCTGAGCGGCCGCACGGGCGATGCGGTCGGTGGTGACGGACAGGGGGCGCGGACCGAGCATGCCGACGAGGTACCGGTCTCGTGGCCCGGAGGAGGCGCTCGGCAGGGTCTCCGTCTCGCCGTCCCAGGGGCCCAGCAGATCCCGGCGGATGTAGGCCACGAGCGCGTCCCTCACCGCGTAGGAGTCCCCGGGCCGGAAGGTCTGGGGGACTTCGTCGAGCGGGTGCGGTACATCGGCCTGGGCAGGCTGGGCCGGCATGCGGTGGGTCCTTCCGGACGGGTCCGTTGAAGTACGGGCGTGCGCCGATGGTGTGACGGCATCAGAAATATAGATCGTTGACTGAGTTCACACAACGATTATGGGTAGGTCCGTCGCTCGGTATCGGCATCAGTCTTTAGGCTGTTGCACGCCCACCGCCCGCCAGCGATCCGAGGACGCCCATGCCCCGTCTCGCCCTCGCCGACGACTTCGTCGCCGATCTGATCTCCTTGCAGAGACCGGTCCAGAAGGAGGTCAACGACGCGATCCAGATGTTCCGGAGCCTGACCGTGCCTCAGCTCCATGCCAGCAAGGGGATGCATCTGGAGAAGCTCGAAGGGGCGCGCGACCCCCGGATCCGCACCATCCGGATCACCAGGTTCTACCGGGGGGTGCTCCTCGCCCCGGACGACGGCAGCGAGCTGTACACGCTGCTGCGGGTCGCTCCGCACGACGAGGCGATCAGCTGGGCCTGCAAGCGTGCCTACTCGGTCAACGGCGCCACCGGCGGCCTCGAGGTCCGCAACGTCGAGGCGCTCGAACAGATGGAGACCTACTTCGAGACGAAAGCGCTCGAAACCCCGGGTCGGCTCTTCGCCCAGCACTCCGACACTGTGCTGCGCGACCTCGGCATCGACGAGCAGGTCCTGCGACTGGCGCGCGTATGCGTCACGGGCGACGATCTGGCGGTCATGGCGCCGCCCATGATGCCCGCCGACCAGTACGAGGTGCTGGAGTACCTGGCGGCCGGCTACTCGCCCGAGGACGTCTGGGAGCAGCTGATCGCACCGCGCGGGCAGACGGTACGCACGGCCGAGGACCGGCCGGCCGTCACCCTCAGCGAGGCGATCCGCAACACACCCAACCGCATTGTGGAAGTGACCGGTCCCGGTGAGCTCGAGCGCATCCTCACCGAGGACTTCACCCGCTGGCGCGTCTTCCTGCACCCTGCTCAGCGCCGGTACGCCTACCACCCCGGCTTCAACGGGCCGGCCCAGGTGACGGGCGGCCCCGGCACCGGCAAGACCGTCGTTGCCCTCCATCGCGTACGGCATCTGCTGCGCACTGGGCGCGAGGGTGACCGGATCCTGCTCACCACCTTCACCAACGCCATGGCGGCCGCCCTGCGGGACAGCCTGGCCCTGCTGCTCGGGGACGCCGACGCCCATCTGCTCGACCGCGTGGACGTGACGACGGTGGACTCGTTGGCCGCGCGGGTCATACGCGAGGCGCGGGGCAGCTCCCCGAAACCGCTGTCGGCGGCGGCCGAGAAGAGTGCCTGGACCCGTGCCGCGGCGCGCGAGGACCTGCCCTGGTCGGAGCGTTTCCTGTCCCAGGAGTTCCGCAACGTCGTCCTGGCCCAGGGACTGCGCACGCCTGAGGAGTACCTGCGGTGTGTGCGCCGGGGGCGCGGCACTCAGGTGGGGCGGGTGCAACGCGCGCGGCTCTGGCGGGTCATGGAACGGTTCACCGGGGATCTGGCCTCGCGCGACTCGGCGACGTACACCATGCTGTGCGACCAGGCCGCCCGCATCCTGGCCGAGAAGGGGCCGCGCTACCGTCACGTCGTGGTGGACGAGGCGCAAGACCTCCACCCGGCCCAGTGGCGGGTGCTGCGCGCCTGCGTCGCTCCGCAGTCCGACGACCTGTTCCTCGTCGGCGATCCCCACCAGCGCATCTACGACTCCCGGGTCTCGCTGCGCTCGCTGGGCATCGACGTGCGCGGACGTACGTCCCGCCTGCGCGTCAACTACCGCAGCACCGAGGAGATTCTGCGCTGGTCGGCGTCCCTTCTCGACGGTCAGCCGGTGGGCCGGCTCGGTGAGGACGACGACGAGGACGGCGGCCGGGACTCGCTGCGGGGCTACCGCTCCGAGCTGCACGGACGCACACCGGTGGCCCGGGGCTACGCCAGCCAGGACGAGGAACTGCGCGCACTGGTGGCACAGATCCGGACCTGGGTCGACCAGGACGGGGTCCAACCGTCCGACGTGGCGGTGTGCGCCCGGTTCAACACCGTGGTCGACGCGGTCATCGCGCGTCTGCGCCGGGAGGGCGTCCCGGCGGTCGCGGTCAAGGACGACCCGGGGCCGGAGGTGTCGGGTGTGCGTGTGGCGACGATGCACGCGATGAAGGGGCTGGAGTTCCGCTGCGTGGCCGTCGTGGGCGTGACGTCGAGCGTGCTTCCCTTCGCTCCGCAGGTGACGCCCGCCGACGAGGACGCCGTGCAGCACCGTTCGGACCTGCTGGCCGAGCACTGCCTGCTCTTCGTCGCCTGTACGCGGGCGCGCGACGCGCTGGCGGTCTCCTGGAGCGGCGAGCGGAGCCGCATGCTGGACCCGGTCGCCGGCTGAGAGGCGAGGGCCGTGTCACGCGGACCGGAGCATGCCGTCCGCGTGACACGACCCGTCTGCGTGAGTGCCGTGGCTCGTTTCAGGCCCGGATCTCACGCACGACGACCGTGCGCGGCTTGCCCTGGGACGTGTCGTACGAAATCTCACGTCCGGCGGGCTGCCACATCAACGCGTGCCCGAGCGGGGAGGAGGGGGAGACGATGTCCGCCTCCTCGGTGGGCAGTTCAGCAACGGTGTACAGGTTGTCCTCGTCCACCTGGCCGTCGAACTCCAAGACGAACAGCGCGCCGGGGATCACGACGTCCGGGACGGCCGGTTCCCGAACGACGCGGACGGTGTCCAGGAACGTCCGCAGGAAGGTGAGGCGCTTCGTGCGCCGGTCACGCCGGTCGCCCTGAGTCTTTCTGAGGAAGACGAGCTGGGCAGGGTCCGCTCCCTCGGGTGTCTCGTCAGGTGCGTCGAGGGCGGCCTGCAACTGCTGCACCTCGCGGACCAGCCGGTGGAACACGGTGGCGGGGATGTCCCGGGCCGAAGCAGGAGCCGTCTCCGGGGACGGACTGGGCAGCGACTCGCGCGGGTCGGCCGCTGCCGTGGGCTCCGGCCGATCCGGCGTCGCCCGGACGAGTTCGGCGTGGGTCCCGAGGCCCGCGCTCACCACGCTCTGCTGCTCGATCGCGACGTCCTCACCGGCCGGCTCGGTCTCGGTGTGCTCCTCGCCGGCGGTGACCACGATCTCCTCCGGCTCATCCCGCACCGGCTCGATGCCCAGCCGTTCCAGCTCGGCCCAGAGCGGAGCCAGCGCCTGCTCACGGTCGAGGTGGAACCGGCTGCCCCGGATCCGGACGAACGTCCAGTCGACGCGTTCCAGGTCCCGCTGCCGGGCAGCACCGGTGGGGGCGTCCTCGCCCTCGGCGAAGGAGTCGCCGTCGCAGGCGACCGCCAGTCGGCGTGTGCCGCCCTCGACGACCAGGTCGATCGTGTGGCGGCCCACCTTGTATCCCGGACGGACCCGATAGCCCCGCGCCGTCAGCTCCAGGTACACCTTCTGCTGGAACAGACTGTCGAACGCTTCGTGCCGGACGTCGGGCAGCACCTCGCCCTCGACTGCGGCGCTTTCCTCCTCCGCAGGCCGGGTGAGGTGGTCCAGCCACCGTCGGCGCAGATCGTTCTCGTGGAACTGCTCGACCCGCGCGCTGTGGAACACCCACACCTGGTCCTGGGCGCGGGAGGCCGCCACGTTGATCCGCTGCTCGTAGGTCTTGCCGTTGAAGCCGCCCGGAACGGTCCCTGCCGCGGTGGTCGCCGAGTTGACGCAGGAGACGAACATGATGTGCCGCTCGTCGCCCTGGAAGTCCTCGGCGTCGCCGACCCGGATGCGCCGTTCCTCGCGCTGCTCGTAGTCGAGGCGCTCGACGAGCAGGTTCTCCAGCTCCGTCAGGTGTCCCTTGCTGGCGCGGAGACTGATGACACCCATGGTCCTGCCGTCGTAGGCGGGGTCGGCGCAGCAGCGGACGATCGCGTCGACCAGCGCCTCGGCCTCGGCGGTGTTGGTCAGCCGGGAGTTGGCGCCGACGGCTTCGCCGTTCTCCACGTACACGGTGCGGACCGGGGGCAGCCGGTCCGCACCGTACTGCCGCAGAGGCAGCAGATCACGGTTGTAGCAGAGGTCGTTGGAGAAGGAGATGATCTCCGGCATGCACCGGAAATGCTCCTTGAGCATGAGCGTGCCGCGGCCCGCCGAGAGGGCTTCGGTCAGGTCGAAGAAGCTGGACTCGGGACCGAACAGGCTGCGCACGTCCGGCTCCAGCGCGGTAAGCAGACGGTCCCTGAGGTGGAAGTACTCGTCCTGCTTCAGGCCGACGTTGGACGGGCTGACCTGCTTGCTGTCGCCGACGACGACCATCCGGTCGGCGAGCCAGCTCAGCAGCATGGCCTCCAGACCCGACTGGCTGGCCTCGTCGACGATCACCACGTCGAAGATGCCGGGCCGGTCCATGGGCACCGTCTCGGCGACCTGGTGCAGGGGCATGATCCAGGCCGGCACCGCCGTCTGCGCCTTGCGCAGGGCGGCCTGGGCGTCGCGCCGGTAGCGGTGCTGGTACTTGCCCTTGATGCGCCGGGCGGCCTGCTGATACGCGCTGAGCGCCCGGGACTGGTCGCCGGTCAGCAGGCCGAGGCAGCGGTGCCAGGCGCGGGCGGCAGCGAGCCGCGCGAGCATGATGCGGGCTTCGTCGTCAGCCTCCGTCAGCCGCCTGCGCAGGGCACGTTCGGCCTCCGGGTCGGTCAGCCGCTCCATGCGCTCGCGCCACGCGGACCAGGCCCAGGCCTCGGCGAGCGTGGGCAGCCTGGTGTCCCAGGCGGTGTCCTCGGGCGTGCCCGCGATGCGGTCGGCCAGAGCAGGAAAGGCATGACGGACACGAGTGAGAGCCATGTCCTGTTCGGCGCGCAGCCGGGCGGCCTCACGCACCTCGGCCATCTCGTCGCTGAACGAGCGGTAACCGTCGGGGTCCCGGTCGCGCACGGCGTCGAGGGCGTGCACGACCGAGGGTGCGACACCGGGCCGGTCGTTCCAGGCCCGCAGAAGTTCCTCGGTGTCCGCGATGACCTTGCGGGACTGCTCGGCCGCGCGCAGGGTGGTCGCCGCGCGCAGCAGGGTTCGTACGGCGTTCTCGACGGATGCGTCGTGCCAGGTGGCGACGGCAAGGGCCGGCGAGGTGGCCGCGGCGGTCAGCACGTCGGTACGAGCGGCGGCGACGGCGAGCAGTGCGTCGAGCACCTCCGCGTCCTGCCGCAGCCGTGCGAGGCGCGGCCCGTGTCCGTGCCAGGCGGCGACGGGAGTGCCCCACTCGGACTCCACCTGCGACAGGCGCAGTTCGAGCTGAACGCGGGCGAGGACGACGGCCGCCGTCGCGATGTCCTCCGGGGCCCGTCCGTCGACCCGTACGGTTTCCACGAACGCGCCGACCGTTTTCGCCAGCTTGGAGCGCATGCCGAGGGGCCCGCGCAGCTTCTGGCCCTGGCCGAGCCCGTCGTGCAGCGCGGTGGCCTGGGCCAGCGCTGCGGCCGGGTCGTACTGCTCCAGGCCGCTGACCATGGCCGTGCCCAGGGTGGCGAGGGAGACGTCCACGGCCGCCAGTGTCTCGGTGACGGCGGCCCGGCGGCTGCGCGCCTGCCAGTCCTGGCCCTCGGTCACCTGCTTCAGGAGCGTCCCGGCCCAGTCGCCGGCCGGGACGGCGAGGGAGGCCGCACGGGCGCGGGCGGCGGAGAACGCGTCGAGTGCCGAGGACAGCCGCTGCTGTTCGGCTTCACTCAGGCTCCGGACGGCCGTGTCATACTGCGCGCACAGAGGGTCCTGACGCGCGGCGGCATGCGCCTGCTCGGCCGACTGTACGACGCGCACCGCGTCCTCGAAGTCGCCGGGGGCCGGCAGTTCGGAGGGGCCGGGCACGTCGGCCGCCAAGGCCCGGTGGTGCGAGGTGTACGCCCGGGTGGTGTGCAGCAGGCGCAGGGCGTCGGCGGCGGTCAGCGTCGGCTGTTCCTGCGAGACCGGTCCCAGCCAGTCGTACCGGTCCGCCTCGGCGGTGAGCCGCTCGGCGATCTCCTGGAGGCTGCCGCTGTAGTCGCCGATCTCCGCGTCGAAGCGATGGGTCTCCTGTTCGCGCAGCACGGCGAGGTCGCGCAGCATGGTCTGCTGGACGGCGCGGGCCTTGGCGAGGCGTGACTGGAGCGCTTGGATCTGCTTCCGGGATTCCTTCGCGTCGTATCCGGCGTACTCGCTGAGGATCCGCTGCACGGACGCCTCCAGCTCGCGCTGGGCGGCCGCGCCGTCCTCGGTGCGGCTCACGCACAGGTCACGGATGGACTCCGGCAGTTTGTCGCGCAGCACGCGCAGTGCGCGCGGGGTGTGGCTGGTGATGAGGACCCGCTTGCCCTGGGCGAGCAGGTCGGTGACCAGGTTGGCGATGGTGTGCGTCTTGCCGGTGCCGGGTGGGCCCTGGACGACGACCAGCCGGTTGGCGCGCAGGCGTTCGGCGATCGTGCGCTGTTCCTCGTTGGCCGGCAGCGCGAAGTACATCTCGCCGGTGTCGTTCGCCGTGCTGTCGTCCTCCGCCGCCGCGAGGTCCGCCGCCGTCAGCGCACCGTCCCGGCCCGCGATGTAACCGAGCAGCTCGGTGGGCGGGGTACCCGCGTCGATCTGCCGTGCGATGGCCTTGAGCGCGTCCATGGTGGAGCGGCGGCTGCGCTCGCGCAGGACGAGTGCGGGAGTGAGTCCCACGTGCGGGACGTCGAGGCTGCGCGGTTTGGCGCGCTCCACGCTCGGGGCGTAACTTCCGGCACTGTGTGCCGCGTTGACCCAGCTCCGCAGGGCGGTGTGCACGGCGTCGAGATGTTCGGGGTCCGTCACATCGGAGGCGCCTTCCAGCACCTCGACGATCTTCTCCCGCACGGGTCCGGGAACGTGCTGGGCCCCTTCGAGCATGCCCTCTTCGAGTTCCAGGCCGGCTCCGGTCGGGTCCGGGGCGGCCGTGAGCGTGCCGGTCGACGGGTCCAGCCGGAGAGTGGCCCTGTGAGTGACGAGGTGCCGTTCCACCCGTTGCCCGGAGGTCGTCTGCCAGATCAGCCGCCCGAGTCCGAGGACGAGTTCGTAGGCCTCTCCGAGGTTGGTGGCGTCCTCGTGCATCTTGTGCAGCCGGTCGTACAGCCTCACGACGGGGTCGATGGCACGGCGCCGCTCCGCCCAGGCGAGCCATTCCTGCTCCCAGGCGGCGTAGAGCTTCTCGATCTTCTCCCGCTGGGGGTGCTCGTCCAGCTCGTGGTAGGTCTTGTCGAGCGGTATGCCCCGCGACCAGTCGGGGAACTCGGGTTCGACGCGCCGGCGCAGGTGCGGGGCGCGGGTCTGCTTGAAGTCCCGAATGCGGGTCTCGTCGACCCAGGGCGCGAGCAGGGGCTTGGGATGCGGGGCGTCCTCGCGTTCGGGGCGTGCGACGGTCAGCCAGGCCGGCTCGTCGGTGGCGAGAACGCCGTCGATCATCATTTCGACGCCGTCGTCGTCGGGCAGTTCGTCGAACCACACGGTGCCGGCCGCACCGTCGAGCGTGCGCACGGGGCGGGTCTTCGACTCCTCGGCCTCGGCCAGGAACCGGAAGATCTGCCGTACGCGTGTGGCGTCGAGCTCGTCGGCAGACAACTGAGGTGTTTCTGACTGCGTGACCTGGGGCCCGGGGCCGGCCGGCTGAGCCGGAACGGCGTCGAGCGCGACACGCCGGGCGTGCGGCTGCCCGGCTCCGTCGGCGGAGTGGCCGAGGTCGCCCACAGGTTCGTCCCGCGAGCCTCCGTCCGCGAACAAGGACTGCTGATGCTCACCGAACAACACGGCTTGGTCGGACAGCACCTGCGCGGCCCGCACATCGGCGAGGCCGGTGCCGAGGGATGCCGGTACGGGGGCCACGGCCGTGGTGAAGGTGACGCTCTCCCGGTCGTGCGCTCGCGGAAATCGGACCTCTATGTCCAGTTCCCCGGCGGTGCCGGCCGGAATGCTGTAGGCCCACGTCACGGAGGCCCTGCGTCCGTTGCGCAGGGTGCCCGTCAGGGCGTCGTCGAGCACGTCACTGCGGTAGTCCTGCACCTGACGGCCCGTCTTGCCGAACGGACCGCCGCGCACCAGCAAGGTGATGCCGTCGATGTCGAAGGGCCGTCCGGTGCCGTTGCTCAGATGCAGGGTGCAGCGCACCAGGTCGTCGCCCGGCCGGTACCCGTGGCCGTCGTCAGGATCGGACAGTTCGTACGGAACTACATCATCCACCCGTACGTACAGGCCATCACCGTACTGGTAGACGGAACCGACCGGCTGCAGATCTTCGCTGCGCCCGCTCTCATCCTGGGTCACACGCCCCACCCCACTGCTGCTGAGGGCCATCCGGTGGCCCATCCGGTGATATTCCGCCCGGCCACCCCGAGCGCGGCCACAAGGTACCCCCCTGGCGCGCCGAACTCGGGTGTGAACTGAGCACACGCGGCGAGCGTATCAGCAGGGGCGGACATCCCACCCCGTCATGAACGCCTCACCCTGTCCACATCACCACTGATCCGCGATCAGTCAGCGACACCAACTCGCCTGCGGCGACACCATAGCCGCCGCCGGTCGCCGATTAAACAGTTGACTAAGTTCACAACCACACGGCAGCATGTTCTTGGCGTCACCCATGCGGTCTGCGTGATGCCAATCCCAGAGAGAGGTAATCACGCCATGCACATGGAAGTGGTCGACGTCTCGCCCGAGTTGGCGGCACAGTGGCTCACACGCAACACCAACAACCGACCTCTCAGCAAGGCCACGGTGCAGCAGCTGGCAGGACAGATACGGCGCGGGGAATGGCAGTTGACCCACCAGGGCATCGCGTTCGACGATGACCAGAGCCTGATCGACGGACAGCATCGACTGGCGGCCATCGTCAAGGCGGGTGTCACCGTGCCGCTGACCATCACGCACGGCGTTCCGCGCACCGCCTTCACCGTGATGGACACGGGCCGCAAGCGCACCGGCCGTGACGCGCTCGCTCTCGCCGGCGAGGCCAACGCCACCCACCTGGCATCCGCCCTGCGCGGGCTGCACCTGTACCTGAACGCCCCCAACTCCTCGTGGAGCGGGGGCTCGTCGGTTACGAGCAACGACCAGCTCCTGGATCTGCTCGGAGAGCACCCCGGTATCCGCGACGCCCTGCACCACGGCATCGCGTTGAACCGGGGGTGCCGCATCACCGTCACGGCGGCCACGATCGGCTGGTACGTCACCAGCGAGGCCCGACCCGACATCGACCAGTCCGCCTGGGAGGAGGGAGTCGTCACGGGCGCGCGTCTCGAGCCGGGCGACCCGCGTCTGACTCTGCGCAACACCATGCTCAACCTGGCCCTGGGCAACGCACACCGGCGCCGCGACGACTCTCGCGAGCACCTGCTCTACTACGTCAAGGCGTGGAACGCCTGGGTCGAGGGCCGCAGCATCAAGCTGCTGCGGCGCTCCCCCAACGAGACGATGCCGCGCATCTCCAGCCGCTCGGCTCCGACATCGGCGGACGACAACGCCTGAAAAGGATTAGATTCAACAGGCAGCCACCCCTGAGCCCGAGAGACCGACATGGACGGGGCCGGGCCTGCGCACCCGTCAGGGACGCCCGTAGGAAGGGAGGCGCATGCGCGCCCAGGAGATCACGTTCCTCAAGCTCGTCCAAGGGGACAAACAGTTTCAGGTGCCGCTCTACCAGCGCACGTACAGCTGGGGCAGGGAGCAACTCCAGCGGCTGTGGGAGGACATCGGTGAGCTCGTCGAGCAGCATCTTGCCGGCGAGTCGGCGGCTCCCCACTTCCTCGGCTCGGTGGTGCTCGCACCGGGCCAGATCCAGGCGGGCGGGGTGCAGAGATGGCTGGTGGTGGACGGACAGCAGCGGCTGACCACGCTGATGCTGGCTTTCGCGGCGCTGCGCGACCACCTCAAGGAAACCGGTGACGCTCGCGGGGTGGACCGGGTGCACCGCCAGATACTGGTCAACGAGTTCCACGAAGGCGCGGACCACTACCGGTTGCTGCCCACTCAGGCGGACCGCGAGGCGTACACCGCCTGTGTGCAGTCCCGGGCCGACGCCGGCGGAGGCGACAACATCGGGGCCGCCTACCGGTTCTTCCGCGGTGCGCTGGCGGAGGGGCACGAGGCCGGCGACGAGCGGTGGACCGCCACGGTCGAGACTGTCCTCAAGGACCTGCTGTCCATCGTCGAGATCACCGCCGAGTCCGGGGACAACGTCTACCGGATCTTCGAGTCGATCAACAACACGGGTGTCGGGCTCAGTCAGAGCGACCTTTTGCGCAACTACGTGTTCATGCTCCTGCCCAAGCGAGGCGAGCGGATCTACCAGGAACTGTGGTTGCCCATGCAGCAGAGCCTGGGCCCGAAGAATCTCGAACTGCTGGTCTGGCTCGACCTGGTGGTGCGCGGCCACTACAAGACCAAGCAGAGTGAGATCTACCGCGAGCAGCAGAAACGGCTCCAGCCGCTGGCCGGTGACGAGGACGCCCTGCAGCAGGAGATCGAGCAGTTGGCCGAGCGGGCCGGGAGGTTCCTGCGCATCGTCGATCCCGCCCGTGAGCAGTCCCCCGCCCTCCGCGCGGTCCTGGAGCGTCTGGCCTCCTGGGGTGGCCAGACGCACTATCCGCTGGCGCTGCACCTGCTCGACCTTGTCGCGGGCGGCCGGACGACGCCCGACGACGCGGCGCAGGCCCTGCGCTACGTGGAGTCCTATCTGATACGTCGCCTGATCTGCCAGACGCCGACGACCGGCCTCAACCGGATCTTCATGGAGGCGCCGAAGGAGCTGGAGACCGACCGGCCGGCCGCCGAGGCGGTACGGCGGTTCCTGTCCGGTCGGCGCCGTCGCTGGCCGAGCGACGAGGAGCTGCGCGAGGCGATCCGCACCAAGCCGTTCTACTGGAGCGGCCGTCCTCCACAGCGCAGTTACATCCTCCGCCGACTGGAGGAAAGCTACCGTCCCTCCGAGCCCGTGGACTTCGCCAAGGCATCCCTCAGTGTCGAGCACGTCCTGCCGCAGCGACCCGCTCCGGCGTGGTTCGACCTCCTCTCCGAGGAGACGGAGCCGAACCAGACGCCGCAGGAACTGCACGACCTGCTGGTGCACACCCTCGGCAACCTCACGCTGACCGGCGACAACACCAAGCTGTCCAACCACCCCTTCGAGCGCAAGCAGCAGATCCTCGACTCCAGCGCCCTGCGCATGAACCTCGAGATCGCCTCGGCACAGCGCTGGGGCAAGGCGGAGATTCTGCAGCGTGCCGACCGCCTGGCCGACCGCGCGGTGGAACTGTGGCCCGGTCCGATCGGCGGGGCCAAGCCGGTCGGCGGGGAGTCGCCGGGCTGGTCCGAGCTGCGTGCCGCGCTGGTCGCGATGCCGAGCGGCACGTGGACGACGTACGGCGACGTCGCCGAGCTGATCGGCAGCCACCCGGTGGCCGTCGGCGCCTATCTGAGCGCCAACCCGACGGTGATCGGCGCCTACCGGGTGCTCACCGCGGAGGGCAAGATCTCGCCCTCCTTCCGCTGGGCGGACGGCGACGACCGGCCACCACCGCAGGACCTGCTGACGAGTGAGGGAGTGCGCTTCGATTCCTGGGGCCGGGCGCATCACTCACAACGCCTGACCGGCGCGGAGCTGGCCACGTTGCTGGGCAAGGACGTCGCGCAGCAGGTCTCGCACGGCCCGCTCCCCGAGGGGGAGGACTCGGTGGCGGCCGAGCGCTTCCGGTCACAGTTGCAGGAGCACTGGCCGGACGCGTACCCCGGCGTCGTAGCGGCCCTCGACTTCTGGCGCCGACAGGGCGGTTACGTCAACTACGGCCGGTACGAGGAGACCAGTTGCTTTCCGATGCTGGACGCCGGCACGAGCCGTAGCCCCCACCTGCTCTGGCCGATCGCGGTCTATCCCGTGAGCGGCACGGTCGAGGTGGTCTTCCAGTACCTCAAGACCCGCACCCCCTTCGACGACACGGAACAACGCCGGGAGCTGCTGAACCGCCTGAACAAGATCGGCGGCATCGAACTGCCCGAGGCGAAGCTGGAGCTGCGTCCGTCCTTCTCAGTGAGTGTCTTCGCGGAGCACAGTGAAGAGATCTGCGAGGTGCTGGACTGGTTCGTGGGGGCGGCGGCTCTGGATCTGGCGCGACGGGACTGAATGTGGTCGGGCACACCGGTAGGGGGGAATCTTTCGTGCAATTGATCAACGGCATTGCGCTGACACGCAACAACGAGGTGCGCAGCGAGAAGACCGGCACAACCTGTTCGGGTGTGCTCTCCCGGGCAACCGCCGTCGAATGGGAGCTACGGCTCCCGGGGCAGCCGGTGCTAACCGTCCATGACAACCGCTGGGCGAACGGCGAGCGGGATGTCGTGCTCTACAAGCCCACGATTGTTCCGGAGATGCCCGCGGCCCTCTCCAACCTGCACAACAGGCTGCGCTCGGGGATCGACACCACGGAGCGGCGCGGGGAACTACGCATCATGGTGTACCCCACGCACGTGGACGGGCAGGACAGACCGCGGTTCATGAGGTCCCTCACCACGGCGGATCTCGCCAGCCGAGTGGGGCTGTCCCGGCTCCGGGAGTTGACCGCCCGGGAGGGCGTGACCCTGAGGGCCGCCTTCGACCGCCCGGATCTGCCCCTGGTGGACCTCGACGATCCGCAGGACGAAAAGCGACTGCAGCACGCCTTGTTCTTCCCAGCAGCCGATGACGAGACGCCCGTGGTGGCCTTCACGTGCTTCAAGGTCTTACCCGTTCTTCGGCACGTCGCCTGGCTGTCGCCGGACGACGACTGAGGGAGGGATAGCCGTGCCGGACGGAGCATGCAGAGGAACGGTGCACGGACTGAAGGGCCACACGGTCTGCTTCACGGGCCGGGTTCTCGTCGACGGCGTGTGGACGGTCAGAGCCACCTGCTCCAAGAGAGCCGCGCAGCGAGGCGCGGTTTCCAAGACCGACTTCTCGCGGAAGGTGACGCTCGTCGTCTACGGCGATCTGGCCAGCAAGGCCGTGACCGACGACAGTCGCGCCTACAGCAGCACGCTCGTCGACGCCGAAGCCGAGCGCAGCTGCGGGCGGCACGTCTGTGTCGTGGACGCGGACGGCTTCTCCGAGTTGCTCAAGGGACGCCCTGCACCGTGCCTGAAGCTGAGAAAGGCGCGTGCCGGACGCGTCCGTCCCGTCGCAGCCCATACCCCCGAAGGCGGCATTCTCGGCGGCCCTCTGCGCGTGCGGCGCACGGGGCAACGCCTGTCCGGTGATCTGACGCTGGACCTCAGCGCTCTGGACAGGGCGACGACCGCACACGAGGCGACAGTCGGAACGCTCATCGCGTACCTCTCACGCCGGGGCATCGAGGCACGCGCGCACGCTCCCGGAGCGCCGCAGTTCGATGCCGGGTGGTCATGCGGTCAGGAGGTGTTCGTCGCCGAAGTCAAGAGCCTGACGGGAGCACATGAGGAACAGCAGATCCGCTTGGGCATCGGACAACTGCTGGACTACACCCACCAACTGCGGACCGCATACCCCAGCACTGTCGTACATCCGGTGCTGATCCTCGAAAGACCTCCGTCCGTGGATCGTTGGGTCCTGCTGGCCCGAAGCGTCGGTCTGCGGCTGACCTGGGCACCCGACTTCGCAGGCCTCTGACGCACACCTCCTGCAATCGTCTTATTGACGATAAGTGGCTCGCGGTGCCAAGCTGACGTGCCACTGATCAACGCCGGTCGGCTGTCGGCTCCCTCCAGGGGGTCTGCCGAGTGCCGCGACCTCATGGAGCCCCCATGGCCAGCGCACCCATACCGAACCCCAGCCTGGATGCCCGGAGTACCGATCGTGCCGCCGGGGTACTGCTCGGCGCGGCCGTGGGCGACGCGCTGGGCGTACCGTACGAGTTTCAGGCGACCCTGCGGGACGACCAGCACCCGCAGATGGTCGGTGGCGGCCTGGGGCCGTACGAGCCCGGCGAAACTCCGACGACACCCAGATGCAGGTGTGCATCGCCGAGGTGGCGGCGACCGGAGCCGATCTGCGCGGTGCCGAGGCCCTCGACGCGATCGCGGTGAACTTCCAGCGCTGGCTGGCAGGCGGCGCCAGCGACGTCGGCAACCAGACCAGAGCCGTCCTCTCGGCCGCGGGGCGAGCGCCCGGGGCCGCTGGCGCGGTCATGCTGGAAGCGGCCCGCGACTACGCCGCCCACCACCCTCAAAGTGCTGGCAACGGCTCGTTGATGCGGACCGGGATCGTTGCCCTCGCCTATCTCGGGGACGCGGACGCGATGGCCGAGGCGGCCATCGCGGTCAGCGCGCTCACCCACCCGGACCCCGACTGCGCCGATGCCTGCGTGCTGTGGTGCTCCGGCATCCGTACCGCCGTCCTGGAGGGGACCTTCGACGGCGTACGAGCCGGCCTGCACCTGCTTCCCCCGGAGCGCCGAGCGCTGTGGGCGGAGCGGCTGGACGAGGCGGAGGCTCACCCTCCGCACCACTTCTCCCCCAACGGCTGGGTCGTCAGAGCGCTGCAGGCCGCCTGGTCGGCGATCACCCGCACCCCTGTCCCCAAGCTGAGCCCGGCCGAAGACAGCTTTCCCGCCCAGCACCTGCGCCTCGCCCTGGAGGCGGCGGTCCGGGCCGGGAACGACACCGACACTGTCGCGGCGATCGCCGGCGCCCTGCTCGGCGCGCGCTGGGGATGTTCTGCCGTCCCGCTTCAGTGGCAGCGGGACGTGCACGGCTGGCCCGGCCTCACCGGGGCCGACCTCGTCCGGCTGGCCGTGCTCACCGCCCGCGGTGGGAGCGATGACGCGGCAGGCTGGCCCTCCGCCGCGCGCCTGCCCGTCTCGTCCTCCACCCCCCACGGCTTCGCGGTCCCTCACCCGCACGACGCGGGGGTGGTGCTGGGCAATCTGGCCCTGGCCCAGGGTACGGAGGCGGTCCCGGTCGACGCCGTGGTCTCCCTGTGCCGCGTCGGTACCGACCCGATCCTGGCCGGTGCCGACGTCGAGCATCTGCGCGTCTGGCTGGTGGACAGCCAGGGAGAGAACGCCAACCTCCACTACGTGCTGGACCAGGCCGCCCGTCAGGTGCTGCGGCTGCGTCAGGAGGACAAGCGGGTCCTGCTCCACTGCGTTGCCGGGCAGAGCCGCACCCCGGCCGTCGCCGCCGCTCTACAGCCACCTGGCCACCGGCACCGACCCCAGGGCCGCTCTGTCGGACCTGCGCGAAGTACTGGTGCACGGCTGGCAGTTGTCGGCCCACCCCGAGCTGCACGACGCGGTGCTCGACCTGGCCGCCGGCGGCCGCTCGGACGGCAGCGCCGCGCGGGCCCAGGAGGAGGACGGGGCCCTCGGCCACAGGGAAGTGGAGGGCGCGGTCGGCGAGCCGGAGCGGTCCGGGGCGTTCCTGAAGGAGAAGGGCGCGGTATCCCGGGTGCGGGGGTTGCTGCTCGGTCTGGCGCTGGGGGACACGCTGGGCGCCGCTCGGGACAAGCTGCCGGCCGACGGCCCGCTGCGGGCCGGGGTCAGCACCCAGTTGGCCTGCTTCACCACCGAGGGCTTGATCCGTGCCTTCGTGCGAGGCGCACACAAGGGGATCTGCGCCCCGGACGGCGTCGTGTGGCATGCCTACTGCCGGTGGGCGGCCTTGCAGGGGTTGAAGGCGAAGCGGTGGTCCTGGCCCGACGGCAGGCCCGACGGCTGGCTCGCCCAGGTTCCCGTGCTGGCCGAGCGGCGCGGTTCGGCACCGGCGACGGTGGCCGCGCTGGCCAAGGCGGAGCACGGCCCGGTGGAGAGGCCCACGGCCAGCCGCGGTTGCCACGCCCTCACCCGTACCCTGCCTGTCGCCGTGGCCGTCGCCGGAAGCGACCGAGCGTACTGGGCAGAACAGGCGCGCCATTTCGCCGCCCTCACCCATGGCGACCCTGCCGCGCACTCCGCGGTGGCACACGCGGTCGTGCTGGCCAGTCACTGCCTGGCCGCGGTCGGCGAGCGCCCGCAGGCGCGGCAGGCACTGAGGGACGGCGTTCGCGCCCTCGCGCGCGCCGACGAGGCACTGACCACCGCTGAGCTCGATCAGCTTGATGGGGCACTCAAGCAGGCGGACGAACACCCCAGGGACGCGGCACGGCTCGCGCGGCTCGCACCGGACGCCACGGCACCCTCGGCACTGCTCGGCGGTCTGTACGTCGCCGCTTCCTTCCCCGATCGAGCCGAGGTGAGCGCTGCTCTGCGCTTCGCGGCCGGGGCACCGGACGGCGACTCGGTCGCCTGCGTGGCCGGAGCCCTGCTCGGAGCGCTGCACGGCGCGGAGGCACTGCCAGTCGACCTGATCAGCCGTCATGAGCTGGCCTGGATCCTCGACACCCTGGCGCGCGACCTCGTCGTCCAGCTCACCGACTCCCCCAGCGGCGGGGAGTACACCGCCGGCTGGGACCCGCACTGGTGGGACCGCTATCCCGGGTGGTGACCAGCGGCCCTGTCGGTGGCGTGCCGGTCGTCCGAGGACACGAGAGCGGCAGCCGCGGTGCGCAGCAGGCGGACGAGTTCAGGTGTGTCGGCCGCGGGGTGGTGCGCGTACAGGAGGTTGCTGGCGAGCATGGCCCGTTCCGCGGTCGTGCCCTGCCGGAAGTTCGCCGAGTCGGCCAGACGGGTCGCCCAGACCGGAACGGTGGCCTTCCACTGCTCCCGCTGCTGCTCGAGGAGGAGTTCGGCCCGCCTGGCCTGAGCCTTGGCGAGGGCGCGCCGGATGTAGACGGACTGCACGGGGCAGTCGGATCCGAACATGGTGCGCGCGAGGTCCCTGGCCCGACGGTCCTGAGCTGAGGGCGTTTGAGCCGTCAGGTACTGCTCGTCGTTCAGCAGGGCCTCGCGCAGTTGCTTTCCCCATCGCTTGAGGTGGGGAAAGCGGGCCTGTTCTTCCCGTACGGCCCTGATGTCCCGCTCCCACTCCTCCAGGCGGCGGCCGAGTTCCTCCGCCCAGTCGGCCTGGACCCGGTAACGATGCACCTGGTGGCGAGAGCGGAACAGTGCGGTGAACCCGCTCAGTTCCTCATCGCGCCGCCCCGCTTCCGCCCGCGCAAGCTTCAGCCCCCGCAGACCGGGATGCTTCAGGTCGCGTGCTCTGGCAAGGCGCCTGGCCCAGCCGCCGTGATACCGCTCGATCAGGACTTGGTCAGGCTGCTGATCAGCCACCTCCTGCAAGAACAAATCGCGGTCGTTCCAGTCCACGATCGATGTGCAAGCGCCTTTCGGAGCCTGGCGCGGCCGGCCGGGGCGGGGCTCCGCGATGACCTCGATGCCGGGCCGGTCGCGGCCCGCGCGGACAGCCGCCGGGTCGGCCAGCGAACCGTGCAGCCCGGCGAGCAGCAGGTCAAGCTTCTCCGCCACCGGCCTCTGGTCCTCGAGCCATTCCAGGGCACGCTCGCTGGCCTGCACCTGCACGCTGAAGCTGCCGTCCCTGCCGAGGAAGTCGGACCCGGGGATGCACCCATAGGCGGCGAGCTCTTCGGTGGCCGCCTTGATGACGCAGGCGTCCCGGTCCTCCGGAGAACCGGCCTCGGCTGTCACGGGCAGGGAGAAGGCCAGAGTGTCCAGGTAGGTGGCGTTGCCTGGCAGCCCCAGATCGTCGTACAGCTCGATGGTGTACTCACCCGGGACGACGCTGCCGATGTAGGCACTCGCCCAGCCATGGACGCGACACGCGCCGCTGTCCTCGTCGTACTGGTCCCCGTCACCCTCGTCCTCGACGTACTCGTCACCCTCACCCTCGTCCTCTTCGTCCATGGGCCCCTCTACGGAGTCCATCGCCCAGGCCTTCCATGCCTCGTCCGGATCGCCGCCTGCGGCTTCCAGAAGCCCGTTGGGGTCGGCCAGACCGTGGTGGAGGGCCGCGGAGGCGAAGTGAACCGCGTCACGGGCACGGGTGCCGACGACGTCCGGGTCGATGCCCGCACGCACCAGAATGTCGGCGTCTTCGAGGCTGCATCCCAACTCGAGGAATCTCACTCTGACCGCGTCGTTCCCACCCATGCCCAAGCCCTCCCGCTCCGCTGATGCCGACGACCTGCTCGGTCGCTGGATGACCTGGTGACCTGTCCCCTGAGGCAGCACCTGTTGTCAAAGACCATCAGTATGAACCGTCGTGCGCTAAGTTCACAACGATTCGCTACCCAGTTCCGCACTCAGGCTGTCCATTGACGCCCTGCGCGCATAGGCTCGCCCGGTAGCACATGCCAACGGGGAGGGGACCGCCCATGCGGAAGCGCAGCCACGTACACGAACAGGCGCTGGAACAGCGCGTCAGGGCACGGGCCCGTTGCAGTACGGCCTACTGATTACGGCCAACTGAGCAACGGACTATGCCGGCTCAGCAATTCGGTGCCGGCCCGTTGACAGCCCGGCCTTGCTCGCGCGGCCGACCTGCCGCGCTGGTGCATCCGCTCTGCCGTGCTCGGTTGCAGCGTCCTCGGACTCCGATTCACCTGACCACCCGTCAGTCCCTCGGCCCGCGCGGGCAGACCAACAGTTCAAGGAAGTGTGCGTGAGCGATAACGGCTCCGGCGGAAGAGTTCAGCCCGCCCGCCCCGGTGACCCCACCCGCATAGGCCCGTACCGCATCGTCGGCCGTCTCGGCGCCGGAGGCATGGGCACCGTCCACGCCGGAGTCACCTCCGGCGGAATGCGGGTGGCGGTCAAGGTGGTTCACCCCGAGCATGCCCAGGATCCCGAGTTCCGGGCCCGGTTCAGGCGTGAGGTGGAACTGTCGTCCCGGGTCACCGGGCCACATCTCGTCCCGCTGCTCGCCGCCGATCCGGACGCGCCGACGCCGTGGCTGGCGACCGCCTACGTCCCCGGGCCGACACTGAACCAGCACGTGAGCGTGCACGGGCCTCTCGACGAAGGAAACCTGTACGCCTTCGCCGCCGCCACGGCACAGGCGCTGGCCGCCATCCACGCCGCGGGGGTGGTGCATCGCGACGTGAAGCCGGCGAACGTCCTCCTCACCCCCTCCGGGCCCCGTGTGCTGGACTTCGGCATCGCCCACGCCGCAGACGGCACCAGCGTCACCCGGACCGGGGTGATGACCGGCACCCCTGGCTGGATCAGCCCCGAGCAGTACCGTCAGGGAACAGCGGGTCCGGCGGGCGACGTGTTCGCCTGGGGAGCGCTCGTGGCCTACGCGGCCACCGGACGGCTGCCGTTCGGGGCGGGCGCTCCCGACGTGGTGGCCTTCCGCGTGATGTCGGGTGAGGCGGATCTGGACGGCGTCCCCACCGCACTGCGCGGGATCGTGGAGAAGGCGCTGTCCCAGGAACCCGGTGACCGCCCGTCGGCTGCCGAAGCCGCCCGTGAGTGCGCGGTCCGGCTGGCCTCCGAGGCTACCCAGGTGGGGGGCGCCGGCTCGGGACCGGCGACGGCCGTGGACATGGTCGCGGCCGTATGGGGCGTGCCTGCCGGGGATGATCCGTCATGGCACCTGACCGTGAGCCGGACGCGGCCGATGAAGCGGCTGATCGGCGGCGCGATCCTCGCGGCCGGCGTCATCGGCGGCCTGGCCGGAGGCGTGGCCGCGCTGCTGCCCGGGGACACAGGCACCGACACACACGCGTCGGCGGCTGCCTCGGTCCCGTCGCCCTCTTCGGCGGGATCCGCGCAACCGTCCGCGAAGACAGTGAAGGGCGGCGCGACGGCGAAGCAGCAGACCGCGGGCGGCGACTCGGCGACCGCGGAGAGCTGGAGCGAGGCGCGAGGGGCTCAGGGCGCGGGCGAGCACGACGTGGCGCGCGCCATCCTGCACGACGAGGGTGTCGTCGCCCAGGAGCTGAGCGACGGCGCCGACTTCTCCCCGGAGACCGTGCGGTTCCACCAGTCGCGCGGGGAGGTCTACCTCTCGTACACACTCAGCTCCGACGAGCAGGGCGCGATGTACGCGGAGACGGAGATCGCCAGGAACATGTGCCTGACGGCGCGGGATGTCGTACTCCGTCTGCACCCGAACCTTCCGTACCGCCGGTACGTGATGGTGAAGGAGGAGCCGGGCCAGGACCCCGAGGTCACCTGGCAGGACGACTTCGTCACCAACTCCAAGTGCCAGGTGGCGGCCGACGACGGTACCGGACAGGATGCTGACGGCAACGCACAGGACTGGGCACCGGACGAGGACGGCCTCGGGCAGGCGATGATCCCCAGCACCGACGGCGACGAGATCCGGGTCGCGGACCACCTCGCCCGGAGCGTCATCCAGCGGAGCAACTCCATGCGCCAGGCTCTCGGTACCGATCGCGTGCTCGGCAACGCGGAGATCAAAGTGGGCTTCGACCCGGGCAACTCGGTGATGTACGTCTGGTCCGACTACGCACCATGGGCCGAGGGCAAGGCCGAGTCATGGGCGGCCATGGCCGCCGGCGAGGCGTGCCGGGCTCTCGTGGCCCAACGGGAGAGCGCGGGTGACGCGTGGCCGTACGCGCGCTACGCGGTGGCGCAGATCGGCGGCAACCACTACCTGATGATGCGTTGGGGCAACGCCACCACCCGGGCCGCCTGCCCTGCCTGAGCGGTACGCCGAGTCGAGGCGGGTTGACCCTCGACCTTGTCGAGGGCCCAGAGTCCCGGGTGTGGAGAACGACATGCGCAGCATCGGAGAGATGGCCCGGGACAGCGGACTGAGCGTGAGCACGCTCCGGTTCTACGACCGTGCCGGCGTCCTGGTCCCCGCTTGGGTGGACCCAGTCAGTGGCTATCGCTGGTACGAGCCGGAGCAGCTCGAGGAGGCCCGGGTGCTGGCCAGGCTGCGCCGGGCCGGTATGCCGTTGGCCGACATTCGCCTGGTGCTGGCCGGCTGGACCGGCGCGGACACGGGTCTGGTGCGCGGGCTCCTGCAAGCGCACCTGCGCCGCCTCGAACTGGGGCTGTCCGACGCCCGCGGCGAGTTCTCCACGCTCCGAGCCCTTCTCGACCACAGGGAGAACCCCATGACGTCACTCCGTACCGCCACCGTCCGGCTGTCCGTCCCCGCACCGGAGCTGGCCGCCGCGCTGGACGCGGTCCGTTTCGCCGCCAGCACCGACTCGGAGCTGCCGGTACTCGGCGGAATCCTGTTCGACGTCGAGGGCGGAGACCTCCAGGTCGTGGCCACCGACCGTTACCGCATGGCTGTCGCACGCGCGCGCCACTGGTCACGATGGCCCCCGCGTGCAGATCGTCGTGCCCCTCCCCCTCGCCGACGCCATGCGGGCGCTACTGAGCGAGGAGGGACCCGTCCGGCTGGCCGTGGACGGTGACCGTGTGACGCTGGAGGCCGGTGAGCGCCAGGCGGTCGGCCAGTGCCTCGATCACGACTTCCCCGACTACCGGCGCCTGATCCACCTGCCCGCCGGACGGCGGGCTCTCGTCGGCGTGAGGGCCTTCCGGAACATGCTCGAGTCCGGTCCGGTCCGGGCGAGTGAGGTACGCGAGCAGGACGGCGTGTCCTACGACCTCAGTGTGCTCAGGGTGACGGACGAAGGCACGGTGACCCTCTGCGAGGAGGGTGAGGACGGGCAGAGCCACGTCGCCGTCAACCGCGAGTTCCTGCTGCAGGCGCTCGCCGCCGGGGCCAGGGACGAACTGCTCCTGGAGTTCGGCGCCCCCACGGCGCCGCTCGCGATCCGCCGGGTCGACGACGAGGGGGCGTTCTCGATACTGATGCCGGTTCGTCTGGAGGACTGACTCGGTCGTCTCGACAACGGTGGCCGCCTACCGCCCCTGACCGGGCAGAGGGACGGTCGCCGTTCATCCGGCTCTGCTGGTCCTGCTGAAGCTCGCTTCCGCTGTGCACGATGACGCGGGGCTGCTGCGGCGCGACGCTGTCCGTGTCGATGTGACCACGGCGGTGCTACGGAGCGCAGGCGACCGGAACTGAACTCCTGCACGCCCCTGCCACTTTGCGTGTACCTGCCCCATACTTCGGGAGGGGTGGCCCGCGTTCGTCCGGGGCCTGGGGGTTGGGGGGCGATCGATGGCTGACGCACGTCTTCATTGGCTCCACGAAGCCGTTTCCGTCTTCGGCTCGGAATGCAAACGGAACCTGACGGGTCCCGGTGACCGCGAGGCAGCCATCCGCAGCCCTTTGGAGCAGCTGTTTCGCACCATAGCCACGCACCACGCCCTACCCGAGATCAGCTGGCACCCGGAGACCCGCATCCCCCACCTCGGCGTGCGTCCCGATTACGCCGTGCGCGTCGACACGAACGTGACCGGCTACATCGAGGTGAAGCGGCCGGGCAAGAGCATCGACCCCGACTCCTTCACCGGTCACGACAAAAGACAGTGGGAGCGCCTGCGGGACCTTCCCAACCTGCTCTACACCAACGGCACCCATTGGCGTGTCTTCCAGTACGGCGTGCAGATCGGTGAAGAGGTCGTACTGCAGGGCACGTTGAAGAGCGCCGGAGAGAAGCTGGCAGCCGGCGACCTGGCCGCCTTCGATGCGCTGGCCCAGGCCGTGCTCTGCTGGAAACCACCCAAGGTCCGGCGCGTCTCGGTACTCGTCCAGCACATCGCGCCGCTGTGCCGCCTGCTGCGCGAAGCGGTACGGGAGCAGTTGCGGGCCGAGGCTGGGCTGGAGGCAGCCGACTCCGCATCCGAACGGCCCTTCACCGGTCTGCGGAGCGATTGGCGCCGGCTCCTCTTCCCGACCGCGGACGACGCGACCTTCGCCGACGGCTACGCCCAGACGGTCACCTTCGCTCTGCTCCTCGCTCACACCGAGGGCATCCCGGTGACCGGCACCAGTTTCCACGAGATCGGCCGCCGCCTCAACGCCGGCCACGCTCTTATGGGCAAGGCTCTCCAACTGCTCACCGACAACGTCAACGAGCGATTCGAGGTGACACTGGATCTGCTCGCCCGCACCGTCGCGGCCGTCGAGTGGGACATCATCCGCCAGGGCAACCGGGACGCCTACCTCCACCTCTACGAGTCGTTCCTCTCCGTCTACGACGACGGCCTCCGCCAGCGCAGCGGCTCCTACTACACCCCCCACCAAGTGGTCGAGGAGATGGTCCGGCTCACCGAGGAGGTGCTGCGCACCCGCCTGGGCAAGGCACGCGGCTACGGCGACGAGAGCGTGCGCATCGTCGACCCCGCGATGGGCACCGGCACCTACCTGCACACCATCATCGAGCGGGTGGCGCGGCAGGCGGCCGAGCAGGACGGCGACGCTATGGCACCCGACGCGATCGGCCGCCTCGCCGAGCGCCTGTACGGCTTCGAGCTCCAGATGGGACCGTTCGCCGTCGCCGAACTCCGCGCCGCCGACCTGCTGAAGAAATACGGCGCCCAGCTCCCGCCGGGTGGTCTCAACCTCCACGTCACGGACACGCTCGACGACCCGTACGTCCAGGAGGAACAGCTCGCGTCGACGTACGCGGCCCTGTCGGTGTCCCGTGCCCGCGCCAACCACGTGAAGGCCAACGTTCCGGTCACCGTGGTCATCTCGAATCCCCCGTACGACGACAAGGCCGAGAACCGCGGCGGTTGGATCGAGAAGCGAGTGAAGGGCCAAGGTCGTCCGCCCCTCGACGACTTCCGGCATCCCGGCAATGGGCGTTACGAGCACGCACTGAAGAACATGTACGTCTACTTCTGGCGCTGGGCCACCTGGAAGGTCTTCGACGCCCATGCGGACGACCGCCACGGAGTGGTCTGCTTCATCACCCCGTCGGCGTTCGCCACCGGCCCCGCCGGACGGGGCATGCGCGGCTATCTGCGCAGGACGTGCGACGAGGGGTGGATCATCAACCTGTCTCCAGAGGGACAGCGGCCGGACGTGGCCACCCGGGTGTTCCCGCACGTCGCCCAGCCGCTGTCGATCTGCGTCTTCGTACGGCGCGCGGATCACGACTCCGAACGTCCTGCACGCGTCCACTACCGGGCTCTGCATGGCAGGCGCGCGGAGAAGTTCGCCCAGCTTCGGGCTGTCCACCTGGACGACGGGGGCTGGCGGGACACGCACGCGCAGGGAGTACGACCCTTTACGCCGGCCACCTTGTCGGGGTGGGACGACTATCCGGCGCTGGACGAATTGTTCCCGTGGGGCAGTCCTGGCAACAAGACCAACCGGTCGTGGGTGACCTCACCGTCCGATACGGTTCTGCGGCGCCGATGGGCCCGACTCATCGGTGAGTCCGATCCCGAGGCGAAGGCGCTGCTGTTCAAGGAGACAGAAGATCGACAACTCGGCAACCGGGCGGTGGGCTTACCGGGGTTCGCCCACCCCGACCGCACCATGCTCGAAGAGTCAGGCACTCAGCCGCAGTTGATCCGCATCGCTCAGCGCAGTTTCGACTGCCACTGGCTCATCGCCGACAATCGGGTTCTCGACCGGCCAAGGCCCGACCTTTGGGAGTCCCTGCAACCCGGGCAGTTGTTTCTCAACCAGCAGAGCAGCCACGAGATCAGCGCCGGCCCCGCCCTGGTCGCCACCGCGTTGCTGCCCGACACGCACCACTTCAACGGCCGTGGCGGCAGAGTGCACCCCGTCCTCCATCCGGACGGCACCGCCAACGTGCCCAGCGGGCTGCTGCGGTACCTGGCAGGCGTTCTCGACGTGGGTGAAGTGCGCGTGCAGGACCTCGCGGCCTACGCCGTGGCCGTCGCCGGGCACCGCGCCTTCACGGAGCACTTCGCCGAGGACCTGCTCACCCCTGGAGTCCGGTTGCCACTGACCCGTGACCCGGATCTGTGGTGGGAGGCGGTCCGCGTCGGCCATGAGTTCCTGTGGGCGGCGACGTACGGCGAGCATGCCATTCCCGGCGAAGTGCGGCCCTCCGACCAGAACGGCGTCCGATTCGCCCGGGGAGATGCACGGCAGGTGCGGTACACGACCGGGATAGGCACCGATGTACCCGACACGCTGTCGTACGACGAGGAGCAGAGCACTCTGCACGTGGGCCCGGGTGCCTTCACTGGAGTGCCGCGGGCTGTGTGGGCGTACGAGGTCGGCGGCATGCGTGTCGTGAAGAAGTGGTTCGGCTACCGGAAGGCGTCCCCCACCAGCCGGAGGACCAGCCCGCTCGACGACATCCACGTCACGTCCTGGCCGAGTCAGTGGACGGAGGAGCTGATCGACCTGCTGAGCGTCCTGCGGCGGCTGGTCGACCTGGCCCCCGCGCAGCAGGCGCTCACCGCGCAGATCGTGAGTTCGCCGGTCGTCACTGTCGCGGACCTCGCCTCGGCGGGCGTTCTTCCTCTCCAGCCCGCGGCGAGGCGTGCTCGGCGTCGCGTCGTCCTGGACTTCGGCGAGTCGGACGAGTCATGAGGGGGCCGGTGCCACCGCCCGCCTATCCCGTGCGGACGTAGGACTCCGCCTGCTCCAAGGTCCAGGTTCCTTCCGCGAGCCTTCGCAGCGCGTGACCTGCCAGTCGGGGCGGCGCGCCCCGGGACACGGTGTCGGCGAAGGACGCCACCGCGCTCAGGCGGGCCGTCAGTTCGTCGCGCTCCGCCTCCCGCAGCGTCGCCGCGCCGAGGGGCGTGAGCCGGAGGGTGCCGTGGTCGCCACCGCGCTGTTCGACCAGCCCGGACCACAGCAGGCCCGGCAAGGCGTCCCGGACCTCGTCCGTGTCGAGGTCCCGGGCCGCGTAGGACTCCGGCGCCGTGTCGGGCGCCGGAAGATCGCACAGATCCATTTCCCGCAACAGGTGGTGCTGGAGCGGCGACAGCTGGATGGCGGGGACGAGCATGACCCCAGTATGGCGCGCGGCGCGCCCCCGACACCGGTAAGCCGGTACACGGTTCCTGGACCGTTTTGCCGCCCCCTGCCGCCTGCTCTGCGCTGTCCTCAGCCGTCCACGCGGCCCTCGGGCTCTTCGGAATCGAAAGACGTGGACGCGCTCAGCGCTCCCTCTTCCCGGAGCAGTCCCATGACGTCGATCGTCTCCTCGTCCTCCGGTGTCAGGTCGAGATCGCTCTGGTCGAGGTCCACGGTCAGGTTGCCGTCCGACTTCTCGATCAGGAAACGCTCGCGGTACGCGTCCCGCGCCGCGACGGCCATCCGGTCGATGAGCAGATAGCTCATGCCCGCGCCGACCGCCATGCCGGCGATGGGCACCACCTGACCGAGCTTCTTCTTCGTCAGCTGCTGCGCGAACTTCGCCGCGAAGGACTGGGCGATCCTGGTCAGCACCTTCTCGTTGAGTTTGGCCCAGGGCGCGTTCCGTACCAGCAGCTGGGTCAGGTGGGACAGTTCGGCGTAGGCGGCCCCCTTCGCGGAGGTGCCGGTGGACATGCCGAGAGCGATCACGGACATGATGAAGATCTCCTCTTCGGGATCGCTCGGGTCGTAGCCGTAGGAGAGGGCTGTGGCGGCGGCCGTACGGCTGGACAGGGCGAGCATCATCGCGGTGTCGGCGGCCATCGCCCCGGCCACGGCCCCCAGCCCGGGTGCGGCGCCCGCTCCCGCGCCGGCGACGGTCCCCGCCCCGGCGAGCACACCGCCGCCGGTCACCGCCGCGGCGGAGCCGAAGCCGGTCGCCGCCCCTGAGAGTGCGTGACCGTACCGGAGGAGGTTGTGCCGGACGACGTCGTCGACGACCCGGAGATCGAGCTTGCGGATGTCCTCCAGCCCGGCGATGTCGTGTCCCGCACGCCGGTACTGTCCGATGACGCGCTTCATGCTCACGGTCCGGTTCGCGGTGTCGCCCACGGCCTTGCCGAGGCCTCGTGCGGCTCCGCTGTAGGCGGCCGCCACTTTGTCGGCACCCGGCGCTTTCTTCACCTTCTGGCCCAGCGAGGCGAGCTTGTCGCGGGCCGGCTGCGGAAGGAGCTTCCTCGACTCCTTGCCGAGGGAAGCCGCCTTGCGCTTCTGGAGTTTGTCCCACTCGCGCAGTTCGTAGTCAGAGAGAGTCATGTCCTCGCCCCCCGTTGTCAGGGTGTCTGTGCGCGACAGCGTGTGTTTCCGGAGCCCCGGAGCCGGCGGTTCCGCCGGGGAAGAGCACTCACGTCGTCCTCTTCTTCTCCGCTCCCGTGTCGCCGAATCCGGGCAGGGGACGCGCGCCCTGCAGGGAGTTCTTCGGCTTCTTGCCCCGCTTCCCCGCAGTCGCCTCGGCCGTTTTCGTGTCAGGTCGGTCTTTCAGCCAGAGTCGCGTGACAGCCATCTCGGCGATCAGCAGGCTGCGTTGCCGTTCCGGCAGTCTGGTCAGCGCCTCTGCTGCCAGCAGCAGGAGGTCGGCGACATGCTCGGGCCTGCGCTCGGGCCTGCGCTCGCTCCTCCGCCTCTCCCGGCGCAGGGCGCGATGGATGTCCTCGTCATGGAGGAGCACACCCGAGAGCGATGACCCCGGCGCCCGTCGGGGCGTCGGAGGCAGCACGGGACGATCTGGGGCACGCACGAAGGTCAGGCGCTGATCGGCCTCCTCCTGCCGCGGTGGAAGCCAGCCGCCCGGGGTGAGCACCAGGCGGTGCGGGGGCTTACGGGACGGCACCCCGTACACGGCGAACGCCCGGTACGCCTCACGCTTGCACCACCGCTTGAGAACCGCCGTCGTCGCAGGAGTACCGCATCCGGCAGCGGCCACCACGTCCGCCACGTACTCCGGCGGATCGCCCTCCTCGGTCCTGATCAGCGCCGACAGCAACGGACGACTCGCACCGCCTCTGGCGCGCTCCACGGTGATCAGCAGGTCGGCGCGATCCTGGACGGGCAGCTCGAGCAGGTCGTTTCCAGCGGTCCGGGCCAGCTCCTCCCAGGTGGGCCGAGTCCCGAACCTGGCGGCGCTCACCAGTGCTTCTTCAAGCGCGCGTGCCTGCTCCTCCCGAGACCGCTCGCCCGGTACCGGCCCATGCCCGGCGCTTGCCCCGGCGGCCGGGCGTGCGCTCTCTCGGCGGCGCGGCTCGACGCCCGACAGCCTCAACCCTTCCGGCGTCACCGTGCAGGCGTCCAGAGGCACCCACTCGGTGCTGTGCCGAGGGTCCTCCGCCCTGAGCCGGATGTGCCGTACGGCGCCGTGCGTCTCGAAGCGGAAGCGGAGCACATAGCCGTACTCGTCGTACAGCTCCTGCGTCGTCTCCGGATGGGCCGCGCCCGGACCGAACACCCAGTCGAGGGTGGCCGCTTCGCGGGACAGCCGCCGTCTGTCCCGCCGCCAGTCGGTGTGTTCGAGCGGGCTGAACTGGAAACGGACATGCTGCCGTCGGGCCGTGCCGATACTGAAGTCGACGACGTCGCCCGGACCGGATCCGAGGTTGCGGGCGACGGTCTGCCACGTCAGCTTCCGGCGGTCGGCCCACGCGGCGAGATCGTCCCTGATGAACAGGTGGTCCGCGCTGGCCGCACCGGTGGCCGTGCGGTGGCAGGAGGTGTGGGGCCGGTGCGCGAAGTGGCAGACCTTGTCGCGGTACAGACGGTCCGACAGTTCGTTCCCGCAGCCGCCGAGCTGAGTGCCGCACCAGTACGTGTAATTGGGGTGACGCCGACGCCAGCGGACCAGTTCGTCCGCATCCGTCGGCAAGATGATCGCCTGTCCCGACTTCGGGCCCCCGATCACCGCCGTCTGCACCAGACGGCCGTCCGCACCGCTCACGAATGTCCCCCACCCCGGGCCAGGCACGCCTGTCCCGCCGCGGAAGGGGCGAGTGGCGCTCGATGGCCACCAGTATGTTGTCCGTGCACTGAGTTCACAAGAGGTTCAGATCAACTTCGGACTTTCGCCACCAGGAGCGCCGCCCATGACATAGGTTCTGCGGTCGTCCGTGTGCGAGACCCGGGAGGATGCATGCAGAAGGGCACGCCGGAGTACGAGGAGGCCCTGGAGGCCGTGATCGAGATCCTGCGCCAGCAGGCACGCATGGGCGCGAGACCGATTCCGTACGGCGACCTGAGCAGGGAACTGGCGCGCCGCGGGCATCACGTCCCGCCCCACGAGGGTTCCATGCCCTATCTCCTTGAGGACGCCTCGGTCCAGGAGAGCCTTGGCGGGTCGCTGCCCCTGCTGTCGGCCTTGGTGGTGTTGAAGGACACCGGCTGGCCGTCCACGGGCTTCTTCAAGCTGGCCCGTCGCGCGCCCTACGGGCGGCAGGGTGACGACGTGGTGCTGTGGACCCGGGAGATCGAGAAGCTCGCGGAGCACTACGCCGCGAGCTGAGCCCGCCTCTTCAGCCCGCGGGGAGGATCCGCACCTCCGCCCAGACCGTCTTCGTGAACGCGTCGCGGACCTCCCATCCAGTGTTCGGCGTAGGCCTCGACGAGGAGCAGTCCCCGGCCCGACGTCTCGTCGGAGGACGGCGCCGACGGGCGGGCCGGCGGGCGTTCCGGGCGAGTGTCGGTCACCTCGATGCGGAGGGTGTGCGGCAGGAGGAGCAGCACGAGGCGGAAGTCGCGGCCGGGGAGGCTGCCGTGGCGAATCGCGTTGGCCGCGAGTTCGGCCGTCAGGAGGGCGACGGTTCGGGCGGGGTCGGAGTCGTACGGGAGGCCGGTCCACTCGGTGAACTGCTGGACGGCGAGTTGGCGGGCCAGGCGGGCGCCGCGTCTGGTGCTGCTGAAGCGCAGGGTGCGGTGGTGGGTTGGAGTGCGGGGCTGTGCCTCGTCGGCGAGGTGGGGCTGTGTCACGTGGTCAGCGTGGCGGGGCAGGTGGGGCGGTGACCAGGTACGACGGCCGTACGTCGAGGGCGTCGTACGGCGGGGGCGGTGTGGGTTGGCGTCGGTTGTGCGGGGCTTGTACGGCCGTTGTACGGGTCCCGGGCCGTGTCCCTGTTTCTTGGGGCCGCGTTGGACATGGCCCCAGTGGCCTGCCGGGTGACGCGCGTGGCCGGGGGTGTGTGGCGGGGTCTGCTGCGGGACGGAAGGGCGTGGGAGTGTGACGACGGTACGGGATGCGCGGCACAGGCGGGCGGTGAAGGCGAAGCAGGAAGGGCCCGACGTGCCGAGCGTGTGGGCGGCGTACGGGGTTCTGCTGCAACACCTACGCAAGCGAGCTGGGTTGAACCAGCAGCAACTCGGGGACGCGATCGGGTACTCGCTGGAACAGGTGGCCTCCGTCGAGCAAGGGCGGCGGCCGGCGAAGGCGGCGTTCACTGCGGCGGCGGAGCGGGTGCTGGAGGCCGGTGGGGTGTTGGAGGTTCTCCAAGATGAGGTGGACCGGGCGAAGTTGCCACGGTTCTTCCGGAACTTTGCGGTGATCGAGGCGGAGGTGGTGAGCCGGTTCTCCTACGATCCGCTGTTGGTGCCAGGGCTATTGCAGACGGAGGCCTATGCGCGGGCGGTGTTCGCCGGGCACTGCCCGCCGCTGAGTGAGGAGATCGTCGACCAGCACACGGAGGGACGGCTGAGTCGGCAGAAGCTGCTGGCGCGGGTGCCGTTGGCGGAGTTGTCGTTCATCATCGGTGAGGAGGCGTTGCGCGATCCGGTCGGCGGCCTGGAGGTGATGCGCGAGCAGTGGCAACGGCTGCTAGAGGTCAGCACGTTGCGGAACGTGGAGATCCAGGTCATGCCCGCTGGACGGGGGTTCCATCCGGGCAAGAACGGTCCGTTCGTTGTGGTGGAGTCGCACGAGCATCGGTGCCTTGGGTACTTCGAGTCCCAAGGGGTCGGGTGCGTCGTCTCAGAGCCCGCCGAGGTCAGTGCCTTCGCCTTGCGGTATGGCAAGCTGCGATCGCAGGCCCTGAACGTCGAGGAGTCTGCGCGGCTCATCGAACGGATGGTGGGAGAGACATGAGCGTGGAGCGGGTGGCCGAGAACGTGGACGGGCTGCACTGGTTCAAGAGCAGCTACAGCGGATCGGACGGCGGCGACTGCGTGGAGGTGGCCGCAGGCCCGGACGCCGTGTACGTACGGGATTCCAAAGCCGTGGGGGGCGGGTCGGTGCTGCGGGTCGGCCGAGACGGGTGGGCGGCGTTCGTGGCGCTCGCGGTGGAGTAGAGCCGAACAGGTCTCTGAGCGGCACAAGGGGCTCCTCACGTCACTTAGGGTGACGCGAGGAGCCCGTTGTCATGCCGTCGGCTCAGAAGAGGGCGCCTTCAGCGCCCGCACCGAAATCCGAACCTCCCCGTGCGGCGAGCTGCTCCTTGCGCTTACGGATGGCCTCAGCGGACGGCTGGGGCAGGTCAGGGTGCTTCTCCCTCGCCTTCTTCTCCGTCACTCCCTTGTGCAGACCGAGGTGAACCTCATCGGCGTACGCCTGGTGGTTCAACTGGCGCAGTCGGTCGATGATCTCGGTTCGAGCGAGCAGAGCGATGGTATAGCGAATGCCTTGATCGGTCTCATGGAAGCCGTGGTCGAGCGGGAAGGTTGCGTGGGTCGGATCGACGGGCGGCGTCTGCCCAGGGTCATCCAGCAGGTCATGCCAACCATAAGCATCGACGGTGGCCTTGTCGACCTCTTCATGGATAAGTCGAAGTTCAGCGACATCGGGATCGTGGCAGGTCTCGCTATGGACGAGGTTGTAAGTGGCCGTAAGACCGATATTACGGCGGAGCATAAACTGACTCCGGTACTCGTGGAGCCGGGTGCCAGCAGCGCGGAGACGCTCCGTTAGCGGCGGACGGACCAAGGTTTCGAAGACGTCGGTGGGCCCATAATTCGGCACCTTCGATTGAGCCACCCCGCGATCAATTGCCCACCAGTAGTGAATCGCGCTAGAAAGAACTGAAAGCTCTGCCATGTCGCTGGTCGAAAAAATAATAACCTTTTCCGAATAGACGCGCCCCGTCTTCACGAATGCAGGCATCACTAGATCACTCGACCTCGCAAGGGCAATACATCGACTCTTTCCCGAGATGGCCTGACGCAGGTCCATAGCAGGACGAGTGAATCGCCACCAAATTTCGCGACGACTCTTCTCCTTGTTCAACATTCGCTCTGGCTTTACATCGCGAATCACCTTAGCGAGGGCCTTTGGGTACTTCCTTGCTTCGGATATAGGCCAGTCCCGGAAGTCAATAACCCAGCGTCCACTCTCATGGACAGGAGTATGATTCAATGCCTCGCCGTTGACGAACGGGAATAGGACATCGGCATAGCTGCCATCTTCCTCTATCCAGGCGCGCGCTTCAACCTCGGGAAGCGTGAACCCTAGCCCCAAGATGTTGGAACCCTGAAAAGAAAATCCCTTATTACAATCAAGGGGAGCAACCCAGTAAGCGTTGCGAGTGGCGGGACTTAGCGATGCGGTTATTCCCCGCGGGACCGGCGCACCGTCAAGATAAAATGCCGCAGCACCCTGAGACCGGCTCCTACTAGTCCAAACGGTGCAATACTTCAGTGCAGCTGATTTTGTTGGCCATGGAGCACTCTTGATCGCTCGAATAATCTCGGCACCACTTGCGATGACTTGGTCCATCCCTACCTTTCGGTTTACGGCCTGAGCCAGGGATCCTGTGGCGATCAATCCCGTTTTACCTGCCCCGTTGAGTAGCTCGTGAGAGCGGAGTTCGAAATACGCAACCAGGTCCGCACTGCCTCTTTCGCCGCCTGCCACGAAGTCAACCATGTACTCTCGATATGCTTCGCCACTCGCTGCCGAAATTAGCTGCCCTCCCAGGAACGGCGGATTCCCCACAATCGCATCGAACCCACCCCGCCGAGTAAACACCTCCGGAAACACCAACGGCCAATGCACCGGCCGCCGCTCCAGCGCCCCCTCCGGCAGCTCAGCCCCCAGCCACTCCTCCGCCCTGGCCCGCGCGTCCCGCACCACCTCGGAGTCGTCTTCGACCCCGTCCTCCATGATCCGCTGGACGATCCACGCAGCCTGCGGGAACAGGTCCCGAACCCGCTCCCCGCCGTCCTCCGCGTACCACGGCACCCGCCCGGAAGCGCACGTAGCAATCGCCGCCCCCGTGATCAGGTCACCCACCAGCCGCAGCCGCCGCGAATGCCGGTTGACCTCCTCCAGGCGTTCCCGCTTCCTCTGGAGCGCCGGCAGGTCCACGCCCTTGATCGCCGTGATGGCCAGGCGCTCCCGGGTCAGCTGGTCCACCAACTGCCGGGCCTGCTCGGCCAGGATGTCAGTCTGCTGCTCCGGCTTCATGTGGACGCCTTGGATCTGCTCCATGCTGTGCACGCCCAGCAGCGAATCCCCGCACACCAGCCGGTCGTCCAGGAACGTGAACGGCCGCTCCGGGTCCATCGACACCAGCCACAGCGACAGCTTGGCCATCTCCACCGCCATGGGGTTGATGTCCGCCCCGTACAGGCAGTGTTCGATGATCTGGCGGCGGGCCTCGATGACGACCGGGTCCTGTTCCGCGTCCGCCGCCGTCACGGCCTCCACGGCGCGCCCCGCCCGATACACCATCGCGTCCGCGCGGCCCTCGTTCTCCCAGGCCTCTATCAGGCGGTCGCCCAGGTAACGGCAGGCTGCCACCAGGAACGCCGCCGAACCCATCGCTATGTCAGCGACCTTCAGGTCGAGGATCTGGTCCGCCGACTTCAGGCGCCACTCCGCCGTGTCCGCCGTCTGGAGCGGGCCCGGCTCGTACACCAAGGGCTCCAGCGCGTGCAGCACGACCTCCTCCGCGAGGAAGCGGGGCGTGTAGTGCGTGCCGGTGTTCTTGCGAAGCGAAGACTCCGTGACGTACAGGGCGCCGTTCGGGATGACCGTCGGCAGGCCCCGCAGGTCGTCGCGGAGGATGCCGGCGAAGGGCAGGAGCCGCTCCGTCAGGGCCGGGTCCTTCGTCACGGCGTTGAGGCGGCGACGGGTCTCCGCCGCGGCCTCGGCCCCCACCGGGGCGAGCTTCTTCTCCAGCTGCCCGGCCGTCGCGGGCGGCTTCGGGTCCTTCCACTTCTCGTGGATGGACTTCGCGAGCGTCTTCAGCGAGCCGCCAGCCTTCGCCGCCAGGGACTCCAGTTCCCGCAGCGGCACCTCGTGTTCCAGGCCCTCCGGGCCGATCAGTCCCACCATGTGCTCGGTCGCACGGCGGCCGTCGAACGACAGCAGGCCCTCGTAGACGTAGCCGATCTGCTCGACGTCCAGCGCTCGGAAGCTGAGCGTGCGGACCTCTCGGTCCTTGCCCTTGCCGACGCGGACCTCCTGCACCGCCTGGAGCATGTGCAGGACCGTGCGGTCGTCTATCGGGAGGAGCGGGGTGGTGCGCTCCAGCCACGGGTACGCATCGGGGTCGAAGATCGAGCCGTCGTACGCCGGGAGGTGGAGGCCGGAACCCGGGTGGTCCACTCCCCCGTGCACCGCGTGGAACAGCGCTATCAGCCGGTGCCACGCCGACCTGGTGTGCTCCAGGGACGCCTCGCCCTCTTCGTCCGCGCGCGCCTTCAGCTCGTCGCGCAGGAAGCGGGCGGAGTACGACCGGGCGTAGACCTCGTTGTCCGCCGGGAGCAGACCGCGTTCCTCGGCAAACAGCAGGAACACTATGCGCATCATCACGGCGACCGAGGCGCGGTACACCTCGCCCGCGCTGACCCCCGAGGCGTGCAGGCCGGGGGCGCCGTCCTCCATCGCCCGTACGTCCGCGCGGCCGATCGCGTCCACGAGCAGCTCCACCGCCTGGCGGACCTGGACGCCCAGCGCCTCGGTGACGTCCTCGCCCGCCGCGAGGCTCTCCTTGAGCAGGCCCACCAGCGTCTCGGGCTCGTCGTACTCGAAGAAGCGGCGCCGGCGCAGCAGCGAGACGAAGGCGCGGACGACGTTGCGTTCAGCGGCCTCGTTCCAGCCGATCGCGTCGAAGACGGCCGTCGTCGTGACGCCGCCGAGCGGGGCCCACACCAGGCACCACCAGCGGCCGTCCGTCACCAGGCCCAGGGGCACGCCGTGGTGGCGCAGCAGGCGGGCCAGGCGGTCAGCCGGGGCCGCCGCCCAGTCGCCGCCACCGCCGGCCCGCGCGGTGGGCGCGGTGCCCGCCGGGACCGTCAGGCCGAGCAGCCGCACCCGCTTGGCGGCGGCCTCGGTGCTGGGCTCGGTCGCCAGATCGGTTCCCGGGTCGACCAGGGCGAAGTCGGGGCGGACCTCGGTGTTGTGCTCCGCGACGCGCAGGGTGAGGCGATCCAGCCCGTGGTGCTCCGACTCCCCCACGCGGAGCGTCAGGGCGTCGTTCCAGCCGAGCAGGCGGCTCAGGATGTACGCCACCCACTCGTCGCGGCCCGCCGTCGTGTCCGTCTGCCAATCGGCGTGACGGGCGCGCAGCCGGGCCCGTTCGTCCTTCTCCAGGGCGTCGAGCTGGGGCCAGGCGCGCAGCAGGACGGGCATGGTGAGGAACGGGCCGGAGACCTCAGTGAGGTCCAGCCACTCCTGGTGCTGCCGACGGCCGTCGGTGGCCTGGGCCTTGGCGGCGGCTATTCCGGAGCTCGCGGTGCGGCGGGGGCTCATCGGCGGGCCTCCTTTGCGGGAACGACGAAGACGACGGCGGCGGGGAAGAGGTGTGAGCGGGGCTCGCGGTAACGCGCGGCAATGGCGGCGAGTTCGCGCTCGCGCTCGGCGGGCAGGCCCTCGAGGCGTTCCTGCCAGCGGCGGCGGTCGTCCTCGAACTGGCGGCGCTCGTGGCCGGTCAGCTCGTGGGCGGACAGCAGGGCCAGCTGTTCGCCGTCGCCGTCGCCCTCCTCCTTGAGCTTGGCCCGCAGGGTGGCCTCGAAGCGGTCGAGGGTGGCCGTGATACGGCGCTCCTCCTCGGCCCTGCGGTCGGCGAGGCGGCTCTCCAGCTGGCGGCCGAGTTCGGCGGCTCGGGCTTCCAGGGAGCGGTAGAGAGGGTCGCGGAGCTTCGACCAGGCCTCCGTCAGTTCCATGCGGAGGTGCGGGGCGGCCTCGATGCCCTCGGTGAGCGCCTGGGACAGGACCCTGCCCTGTTCGCCCACCGACTCCCAGCGGCGGAAGCGGCCGGTGTCGCCGAACCAGCCGCCCGCGTAGAGGACTTCTTCGTGCAGGCGGGTGCCGTCGGTACCGACGAGGACGTAGCGCGCGTAGGCGGAGACGAGTGTCGTCGTGACCGCCGGGTCGTCCGTCACGACGGCGGTGACGCGGCTGAGGCCCACCGAGTCGGCGTTCCAGACGGCGGCGGTGAGCAGACGCGTGGAGAGGGCCACCAGCGGGTGCTTGAGGTGGGCGAGGACCACGTCGTCCTTGGCCTGGGCGGCCACCACCGGGGAGAAGGTGAGCGGGCGTTGCTCGCCCTGACGGAGCTTGTGCGCCAGGCCGCGGGTCGCCCGTTCCCAGCTGCCGGACAAGGGCGGTACGTCGAAGAGGTCACCGGGCTCGAAGTCGTCGGCCCGGAAGGTGGACGGCGCCAGCGCCGGCTGGTGGTCCAGGGCCAGGGCCGTGTCGACCACCCGCTTGACGTTGCCCGGCGTCAGGCCCAGCGCCGTCACCGTCTCGTCGTACTGGTCCGCGAGCCGCTTCGTCTGCGCGGTGACGTTCTGCTCGGGCGCGACCTCGCCGCCGGTGCGGCGGCCCTTGATCGGCTTGGGCTTGGCGTTCTCGATGTCGACGGGGGCGATGTCGCCGGTCATACGGCGCTGTACGGCGTCGGCGAGGACGGCGTTGACGGAGCCGAGGTCGTGCTCCATGCGCGCGACCTTCTTGGCGACGCGGGAGAGGAATTCGAGGTCGGCCTCGTAGGAGCCGGCCTGTGCCTGCTGCCATCCGGAGCCTATGAAGTGGTAGATCTCCGGGTCACGCTTCTGGCCCCAGCGGTCGATACGTCCTATTCGCTGTTCGAGCTTGTTGGGGTTGAAGGGTATGTCGTAGTTGATCAGGCGGTGGCAGTGGTTCTGGAGGTCGATGCCCTCGCCGGCCGCGTCGGTGGCGAGCAGGATGCGTACCTTGCCCTCGGGGACGGACGGGTCGGCCTGGAAGCCGAGCCGGATGCGCTCGCGTTCCTCGGCGGACAGGCCGCCGTGGAGGCGTTCGACGCGGCCGCCGTCGGTGAGCTGCTCCTGCTGGAGCAGGTCGTACAGCCACTCCTGCGTGTCACGGTACTCGGTGAAGACGACGACCCGCTCGTTGGTCCAGAACGTGCCGTCGGACGGCCGGCAGATCGCCTTGAGCTCGCGGATCAGCGCCTCGGCCTTGGAGTCGGGCGCGGCCTCATGGGTGAGCGCCCAGCGCTCCATCTCCTGGAGCAGGTCCAGTTCCCGGCCGTCCTCGGCGGGCGTGAGCGAGGCGGAACGGGTCAGGGCGTCGTCCTCGGCGTCGACGAGGCCGGTGTCGTCGAGGTCGGCGACGAGGTCGGCGAACTCCTCGAGCCACTCGGGAACTTCGGCCGCGGCCGTGCGGCCACGTGCGGGGCCGGTGTCCTCCAGGTGGGAGAGGTACACCTGGACGGTGTGGAGGAAGGCCGCCGGGGAGGAGAAGAGCCGCTTCTTCAGCAGCAGTGTCACCAGGTCGGCGGCGCGGCGTCCACCGCGGGCCTTCGGCGTGAGCTTCTTGCGGCGCAGTTCGGCGAAGGAGCCGAGCAGCGCGTGGATCTCCCGTTCCTGCGGCGTGTAGTCGACGGCGAGTTCCAGGGTCCTGCGGGCGCGGAAGCGGGGCGTGCCGTCGGCGTTGGTGACGGTGGACTTCAGACGCCGTACGACCGTGTCCTTCAGAGCCTCCTTGTCGGGGTCGACGCCACGCGCGAAGCGCTGGTCGTCGATGAGTTCGAGCAGTGCGGTGTACGACTCGGGGTAGCCGTTGTGCGGGGTGGCGGAGAGGAAGAGCCGGTGCTCGAAGTGCGGTGCGAGGCGCCGGATCAGCTTCGTCTGCTGGGAGTCGACGGCGTACACCTGCTTGGGCGCGGCGGGTGCGACGTGGTGGGCCTCGTCGAGGACGAGCAGGTCGAAGAACCGCTTGTGCTCGCCGTCGCCGCTCTCCTCGGGGGCTCCGATGACCTCGTCGAGGAGGCGCTGGGCCTTCTGGGCACGGAGCCAGGGCAGGGAGACGATGGTGAGGGGGTGGACGCGGAAGGGGTTGGCCGCCGTGCCGTGCGTGCGGCGCAGGCGGGCGCAGTGCTCGGAGTCGACGATCGTGAACTCCAGGCCGAACTTCTCGGCCATCTCGTCGCGCCACTTGAGGGTGAGGCCGGCCGGGCAGACGACCATGGTCCGGCGGGCCCGGCCGCGCAGCTGGAGTTCCTGCACGACGAGACCCGCCTCGATGGTCTTTCCGAGGCCGACGTCGTCGGCGAGGAGGAGGTTGACGCGGGGTGCGCCGACGGCTCGCGCCACCGGCTCCAACTGGTAAGGCTCTACGGCGACGCCGGAACGGAACGGCGCCTGTAGCGTCTTGGCGTCGGCCGAGGCGACCGCGGACCAGCGGACGGCGTCGAGGAACGCGGCGAGGCGGCTCGGGGAGTCGTACGAGCCGGTGGACGCGTCGGGCAGGGAACCCGCGGGCAGGACACGGCGGCCGGGCTCGACCTCCCAGATGACGGAGAGAGTGTCACCGAAGCGGCCGTCGGCCACGGACTGGAGATGGATCAGCGTGGCGCTCCGGCGGTCGTCGTCCCCTTCGACCGCCGGAGACGGCTCGACGCGGGCGACGACCCATGACTGTCCGCGTACTTCGACGAGATTGCCTTCTTCGGGGAGCTCTTCGGCCCCCGTCCGCTCGGTCGCACGCTGAACTGCTGACGTCATGGGCGCCGTTCCCCTCGGTGTCTCCTGCGCCGTCCGTAGACAGTGACTGTCTCCCCACCGGAACGGCGCGATCGGAGCGTAACACGAACCGTCAACTGTGAACAGAGATTACAAAGTTCAATTTCGCAGGGCGCTGCGGCTTCAGCCCATACGTCGCAGCCGACCCAGCAGGGCCCTGCTCCGCCCTCGCCCGGCGTTCCCCTCGCGCAGGATCCGGTCCTCCTCGTCGGCCAGGCGCCGCAGCAGTTCCTCCGCGGCGTGCCGTTCTCCGGTGCGGATCAGCAGTACGGCGATCTCGTAGCGGGTGTCCAGCACGGCGGGTTGCCCCGGCCCGAGCAGACTGCGCTGTTCCGCGAGGACGGACTTCAGCTCGTCCAGGGCCTCACTGGTGCGGCCGAGCGCGCCCACGCACAGGGCGGCTCCGGCGCGAGCGGCGAGGATGTCCGCGCGGTCCAGGCCTGGGACGGCCATCAGTTCCTGGTACTCCTCCAGCGCACGGGCCGGACGGCCGGCGCGGCGCAGGGCCTCGATCTCGGCCAGCCGCGGGTGAGGAGGTGCGACCTCGGCGGCAGGAGCCGGCCGGGGTGCCCAGGCGGCGAGCAGGGCTGCCACCTCCGCGGCAGAGGCGGGCCGGTCCTCGGGCTTCTTCTCCAGCAGCCGCTCGACCAGCGTCCGCAGGCCGTCCGGAACGTCGGGACGGCGGTCGGCGAGCGGCGGGACGGGCTCGTTGGCATGCCGGTGGTACAGCAGGAAGGGGCTGCCGTCGGTGAAGGGGGGTGCACCGGTGAGCAGTTCGTACAGCACGCAGCCCAGCGAGTAGAGGTCACTGGCGGGCACCGTCCGGCCGACGGCCTGCTCCGGCGCCATGTAGACGACCGTGCCGGGAGTGGCGTTGGAGGCGGTGAAACGGGTTTCGCCGGGTTGGGGTTCCAGGGCGGCGGCGACCCCGAAGTCCAGGACCTTCACCTCCCCTTCGGGGGTGATCATCAGGTTGGACGGTTTGAGGTCGCGGTGCACGATGCCCTGACCGTGGGCGTAGGACAGTATCTCAGCGGTTCGGCGTGCTATGTCGGCGGCCTGCTCCATGCCGAGCGGGCCGTCGTTCTTGAGGACGGCGTCCAGAGCGCGGCCCGGGACGAGGTCCATGACCAGGTACAGCTCGCCCTCGTGGTTACCGTGGTCGTGGACGGCCGGGATACCCGGGTGGCGCAGGCGGCTGGTCAGGCGGGTCTCGCGCAGGAAACGGCGTTCCAGCGTGCTGAGTTCGGCACCGCGACCACGGGGCGCGAGTAGCTTGACGGCCACCTCACGGCCGTGTTCGCGGTCATGGGCCGCCCAGACCGCCCCCATGCCGCCCCGGCCCAGTTCGTGCGTGAGCTCGTACCGTCCAAGGCTTCGTCGCATCGCGCCCCGTTCCCCAGTTCCGGCGCCTGCCGCGCCCGCCACCTCCCGTGGACCGGGAACGCACGGCACCCGGCCGAGGAGGCCATTCTGTCACTGGTCACGGTGCTCTTGCGCCTTGCGTGACCAGAAAGGTGGTGCCTGCAACCGGCCCCGCGCAGCCGCCGGCACGGGCCGGCTCGGCTCACAGGGGCATCGGGCCCTGCGGGACCAGGAACGGGCGGCGGGGATCCTCGGGCGGAGTGCGCCTGACGGCCAGCTCGGGATCCGGCTTCGGCAGATGGGGGGCGAGTGCCGCGTAGACCTCCGCGGCGGACGAGGGGCGCTCGTCCGGCCGCTTGGCGAGCAGGGCCGTGATCAGGCTCTGGAGGTCGCCGGGCACGTCCACCCCCACGTCGGCGACGAGGGGCGGGGGCGAAGCGAGGTGGTGGGAGGCGAGGAGTGCCGGCTGATGGGTGGGGAAGGGGGTTTCGCCCGTGAGCATGTGGTGCAGCAGGCACCCCACGGCGTACAGGTCGCTACGGCCGTCGAGTTGGTCCCGCCCGGCCAGCAATTCGGGAGACGCACAGAAGAGGTTGCCGATGCCCTCCCCGGTCGTCGTCAGCCGGGGGTCCGTGTCGCTTAGCAGCTTGACCAGCCCGAAGTCGAGGATCTTCACGATGCCGTCCCGCCGGATCATGATGTTCTGCGTCTTCAGGTCGCGGTGGACGAGGTCGGCGGCATGGACCGCGGAGAGCCCCGCGCACAGCTGGGCAGCGACGGAGGCTGCCGAGGGGACGTCGAACCGCCCACCCTGCTGCTGGTCGAAGAGGTACTCGAGCGTGGTTCCCTCGATCAGTTCCATCACCAGGCAACAGGTGTCGTCCGCGATCGAGGCGTCGAAGACAGTAGCGACGTTGGTGTGATCCAGACGCGCGGCGGCCCGTGTCTCCCTGCTGAACCGTGCCAGAGCCGCGTCTCGGCTGCTCGGCACAGCCAGCAGTTCCGTGGCGACGGCCTTCACCGCGACGGGCCGGTCGAGGGGAAGGTCGCGCCCCTGCCACACCTGCCCCATCATGCCTCGGCCCAGAACCGACTCCAGCCGATAGCGGTCACTGAGCACCATTCCCGGCACGAGACCCGGCATATTCCTTGACCTCCACATTCCCCACACATCAAGGTGGAACGAAAAATCTGTGAACAAAGTCAATGAGCGTAGTAGCCTTCCCTGCAATACGGCCGCTGGGACGCCGACCAGCCCAGCCGCCAAGTACCTCGGAGACTGATCGATGAGTACCCCCGACGTCGTACCCGTCAGCCTGGCCGAGATCGCCCGGATCGCAGGTGTCGGGCGCGCCGCGGTGAGCAACTGGCGCCGCCGCCATGACTCCTTCCCCACGCGGATAGGGGGCACCGACGTCAGCCCGCAGTTCTCGCTGGCCGAGGTCGAGCAGTGGCTGAGGGAGAACGGCAAGCTCAACGACATCGGCGGCCGCGAGCTCCTCTGGCCGCGTTTCGAGGCACTCGGCAGCAGGAACGAGTCGGGGCTGGCCGTAGCTGAGGCCGCTCGCCGGATGCGTTCCTCCGGGGCACGGATCGCCCATCCCGAACTCTCCGCGCAGGCCCGTGACCTGGTGGCCGAGGCCGCGAAGCTGGGGCGGGAGGAGGGGCCGCGGGAGACCTTCGAGTTCCTGCTGCAACGGTGGCTGGAGACCCATGTCCGGCAACTCAGCACCACGCCGCCACCACTCGCCACGCTGATGACCCAGATCGCTCTCGCCGTCCGTCTCGGTCCGGGGGACGGCGGGCTGACCTTCCTCGATCCGGCGTGCGGCACCGGGCACCTGGCCGCGGCGGCGGCGCAGGAGTACGACGGCCCGGGGCTTGAACTGCTCGCGTGCGAACGGGATCCGGCGCTGGCGGCATTGGCGTCCGCTCGGCTCGGCTTTGTCGCGGAGGACCGTGCCGTCCATACGCGGATCGCCACGGCCGACGCGTTGCGGGAGAATCCTTTCGCCCTCGTCAGTGCCGACATCGCGCTCTGCAACCCGCCGTTCAACGAACGTGACTGGGGCTACGAGGAGCTCGCCACCGACCAGCGCTGGACCCATGGGCTGCCCCCACGCACCGAGCCGGAACTGGCTTGGGTGCAGCACCTCCTCTCCCATCTCAAGCCCGGCGGAGCCGCCGTGCTCGTCCTTCCACCCGCGGTCGCGTCGCGCAAGGCGGGCCGTCGTATCCGCGGCTCGCTGCTGCGCACCGGGGTCCTCCGAGCGGTCGTGTCCCTGCCTCCCGGTAGCGCCCAACCGCACAGTGTTTCTTTGCAGTTGTGGGTACTGCGAGCAGCGGCGGACGGCCCCGCAGCCGCTCCCCCGAGCCAAGACGCCCTCCTCGTGGACGCCACACGTTTCGCACGACCGGGGACCCGCGAGCCGAACCCCGACTGGGACGCTCTCGGTTCGTTCGTCCTCACCGCTCTGGCTACCCTCGACCATCCCGGCCAGGAGCCCCCGGAGGGCGCCGTCCGCGTTCCTCTTCTCGACCTCCTGGACGACGAGGTGGATGTCACTCCGGGTCGCTACACCGCCTCGACGACGGAACCTTCCCGCAAGGAACTGGCCGCGAAGTGGCACGGGTTCGGGTCGCTGCTGACCGATCTGGCCGATCACGCGCAACGCCTCTCCGGACTCTACGTCGAGGCCGGCACGTCCCCGACCACAGCAACCGTGGGAGACCTGGTCAAAGCCGGTGCCCTGACGCTGCGCGCCGGTCAGCAGCCTCCGGAGACGACGGCACCGAACGGTGGGGCCTCCCTGCCACTCCTCACCATCGCCGACCTCCTGCACGACGGCAGTCCGGGCGGTGTCCTGTCCACCGACTCGGCACACGCCATCGCCGAGGAAGGTGACGTCGTGGTCGCCGGAGTGATCCGGGCCTTCCAAGCGTGGGTCCACGAAGGACCGCCGATGGCCGTCGGTCCCCAGCTCTACGTCCTGCGGGTGGACTCGGAGAAGCTGGACGCCCACTTCCTCGCGGGTTGTCTGCGCGCGCCGGCGAACGGACGCCAGGCAGGCACCCATGCCTCCAGCTCGTCCCGGGTCGACATCCGGCGTCTCCAGGTGCTCCAGCTTCCCCTGGAGAAGCAGGTGGCGTACGCCGAGACGTTCCGTCGCCTCAGCGCCTTCGAGACACTGCTCACCAAGGCTGACGGTTTGGGTAAGGAGCTGGCAGGCGACTTGAACGACCGACTTGCGGCAGGCGGGCTGACCACCTGACGTGCCCGCGGTGTGCAGCCGCCGTTCAACGCTGCAGCGCACCCCAGAGTTGCCATGTCGTTCCATCCCCCGGCGTCGGGGTTGCCAAGGCCCTCCTCACTCGAAAATGGTTTCGCCTTCGAAGCACGCGTCTTGATCAGCCTGATCAGTTCCGCGCCTTTCCGCAGGCAGCTCACGCTGTTGAGGTGGGCAGGTATGAAACGGCAGTCCCGGCCCGGAACTCCCCGCCTTGTGATTCTTCAGCGTTGCCGGCTTGTGCGTCTCGGAGAGGCTCCGTTCGTGAACCCGGTAGACGTCGTCCGCCACGACGTCGTCGATGATCGCCGCCCGGGCCTTACGACTGCCTAAGGGGTCCTTTCAGAATGCCGGGTTCTTGCGGGCGAGGGTCATGCAGTGGGCGAGCTGGAGGAAGGCGTCGTGCATGTCGTCTCGGGTCTCCCAACGGGTTCGTAGGCGGCGGGGGCCGTGGAGCCAGGCAATGGCGGACTCGGCAACCCACCGGACGCGGCCCAGTCCCGAGCCATGTGGTTCTCCGCGCCGGGCGATCCTCGGGACGATGCCGCGTTCGCGCAGGCGGCGGCGGTACACGTCGTGGTCGTAGCCGCGGTCGGCGTACAACACCCGTGGCTTGCGCCGGGGCCGACCCCGCTTACCCCGCACCCGGGGCAGTGTGTCGACCAGCGGCAGCAGTTGGGTCACGTCGTTGCGGTGCCCGCCGGTCAGCGACACGCGCAGTGGGGTGCCGCGCGCGTCGGTCAGCACGTGGTGCTTGGAGCCCGGACGTGCACGATCAACCGGGCTCGGACCGACTTTTGGGCTGCTTCGCCCCCGCTTGGCCCGCACATGGGAGGCATCGATAGCGGCACGGGAGAAGTCCAAGCAGTCCGCTTCCCGTAACCGGTCCAGCAGCACTCGCTGGAGTTCCTCCCACACCCCGGCCTCCTGCCATTCGGCCAACCGCCACCAGCAGGTGGAACCAGAGCCGAACCCCAACTCCTGCGGCAGGTACTCCCACTGGATACCGGTGTACAGGACAAACAGCACACCCTGCAGCGTCTTGCGGTCATCGATCCGCTTGCGCCCCGGATGCCGGAACCGCCGCTCATGCCTGGGCAGCAGCGGCTCGATCACCGCCCACAGTTCGTCGCTGACCTCCCACGGCTTCCGCCGCACCAGGGCCACCCCCACACAGCAAGGAATCACGTACCTCTCCACCGTGCCACAAGAAGATCATTCTGCAAGGACCCCTAA